>JAEHDI010000959.1 GCA_016880505.1 Bryobacterales bacterium
AATCACTTCCTTCGGCAGATGATGATAGCGAAGGTAGAGAGCGCCGGCTGCGATGATCGGCAGCATCAGAGCTTGGGCGACGCCGCCGGCGACCACCATCTTCACCGGCGACTGGAAGATAAAGAAGAGACCAACAGGCAGGACGGTCAGCAGCCAAACAAAACGGCTTCGCCAGCGGAGCCTCGCCCCGTAATCATCGGCACGGAACAGCCCCATGAGTCGGCACATGTCGGCGTAAACGCGGGAGTGCGCGGCGGTGGCGGCGAAGATGGTGCCGTAAAGCGTCGCGATCGCGCCGACATAGAAGAGCCACAGAGACCAGGTCCCGAGGGTCTGCGTGTAGATGTTTGAGAGCACTGGGATCATGTCCTTCGCCGCCGGCACGAGGCCCATGCCGTGGAGAACCCCCGCGCCGAGGAGGTAGAAGGCGACCGTGGCAACCGCATAGATGAGCATCGAAGCGAAGATGTCTACGTGCATTACGCGGATCCAGCCGAGGGCGCGCCAGCGCCACATCGAACTGCCGTCGTTGCGTCCCGCATACCTCGCGTAGCCCTTCTCCACGCACCAGTACGGGTACATGAACATCTCGGTGGCGCCGACGCCGGTGATGCCAAACACGGCAACGGCGGTGGTAAGACCTTCGCCGGGCATCTTGAACGTCAGGCCGCTGAGCAGACGGTCCCAGGAGAAGAATTGCGGCATCCGGATCAGCAGCAGCGCGCAGAGGAAGGTCAGCATGGTAAACAGTCCGACCTTGATCATCGCCAGCTTCTCGATGCGCTCGTAGCCGCCGCCGAGCAGAAGGGCCAGCGTGATCACGAGGAACAGAAAAACCCAGGCGTTCACGGGCACCGCCGGAATGATCTGGTTCATCACCTGGGAGACACCGCCAAACATTGCGCCGACCTGGAACAGCGTCATCAGCACCATGAACGCCCACGCCCAGACGACCCATCGAACCTTCCAGCGCGGCCCGGGCACGCGATCAAAGCCCTGGAGTCCGGTTTCTCCGGTGGCGATGGTGTAACGGCCGAGTTCCGCCTGCACCGCCGGCTTAATGAAACAGCTCAGGAGGATGACCCAGAGGGCCGCATAGCCGGCTTGGGCTCCGAGCGTGGTGGTCGCGATGAGCTCGCCCGATCCGACGATGGACGCGGCCAAGATCATTCCCGGGCCGATGCGCCGCAGAATGGCGAATAGCGTCTGTGGCGGGTCGGCGATATCGTCAGGGTGGAGTTGGTAGAGATCCTTCGGGACCGTCTCGGTGGCCGGCTTGGTCATTCCGAGCCACTGTACTTGATTGGGACGGAGAAGTTCAAATTCGGACTGCCCGCCTAATTCCCAGGCGTCGTGTAGACCCGATTGCGCTCCACCGTCAGGTCCAGGCGAAGCTCGTTCATGAAGCGACCGCGCATGTCACCGAGCCACTTCTCGACGTAACGTCGGTTAAGGTCGATGGTGGCGACAGCGGCGGCGCCGTTTTGCGACGCCACGGAAAGCCGCTCACCGGCCGGATCCATAACGTACGTAGGGTAATCGTAGCCCGAGGAGGCGATGAAGACGCGGTTCTCGATGGCGCGTCCCTTTCCGAGTGTCTCGTCGCCACCCCAGATGGGCAGAAGCAGGAGCTCGGCGCCCCGCAGCGCCAGCGCTCGCGATGGGTCGGCGAACTGGAGGTCCCAGCAGATCATCATGCCGACGCGGCCGAAGTCGGTCTCGAAAACCGGGTAGTCGAGACCAGGAGTAATGCCGCCCTCCAATTCCTCCCGCGGGATATAGACCTTACGGTAACGGCCGACCACTTTCCCGGTCCTATCGATCAGCACTGCGGTGTTATACACGGCTGAGCCCTCTCGCTCGTAGATCCCCGCGGCGACGTAAGCGTTGTGCCGGCGTGCAGCCTCGCTGAGCTTCTCCGTCGTCGGTCCCGGCACCGGTTCCGCTACGTCTACATATGTCTTGCCGGTGCCGACGATCGTGATTCCCTCCGGCAGCAGAATGACGTCCACCTTGGCTGGGACGGTCTTGTCCACGACTTCGACGAACCTCCGCACGTTCTCCGCCGCTGACTTGGAACCGCTGGGGCGGAAGTTGATCGAGGCGACAGTGACGTTGCGCGGCGGCGGAGCCGGGACCTCTTCGAGCGAGATGTCGTCCCACCACACAGTGGCTTGTGCAGAATTGAGCAGGAACAGTTGCACCTTTACTGCCGCTGCCTTTTCAGGTGCGGGCGCCTGGGTGGTAATGCGGTTCCAACCCTCGACTGGCGTGGTTGCGTAACCGTACTCGGGCTGACCGGCCCGCCGGCCGTCCGCCGCGGTCCAGTCGAGCCGAGCCCAGAGATGGAGCGGCTGATAGATCTGCCCCTCGGTGCGGTAGTGGGTTACGAGACGATACCATTTGCCGGGTTGCACGCCGGAGACCGTGTACTGCCAGCCGCCGAAGACAGCTGGGTTGCTGTTGCCGGAGATGGCGAGGGAACCCTGTTGACCCCGGCTGTGCACGGCGTCGACAAATGTCCGCGGTGCGATCTCGGCGCGCGGCGACCATGCCGTCCACCCTTCGGGGGTGCCGTCCGGCCCTGCGTTGAACCCGGACTGACGGAACGGCAACGATCCAGCGAGAACGACGCCCGCCGTGCAAAGCAGTAACACAAGTGACCTCATGAAGCCAAGTAGAGCGAGAGCCTCTGGGGTCTATCGGAGGTAGAACAGGCTGAGGCGGGGAAGGCCTGCCGATTCGAGCAGGCGGCGTTCGAGGTACTGCTTCTCCAGCATGGCGAGCTGGTCGGCGGTCATCTTGCTCCGGTAAGGGCGGAGCTGGGCGTCCAGCTCGCGCCGTGCCGCCAGAAGGTCCTTCTCGCTTTGCGTGCTTCGGGCGATGGCGATCATCTTCTCTTCGAGAGCGGTCAGGCGGCGTTCGAAATCCTCTAGGTCCTGGTAGTGAACTTCCGCCTCGCCGGAAAGACGGTCCAGGCTGGAGGCGATTTCACGGTACGCGGAGCGTTGCTGTGCCCGAAGGCCGGCCGAGCATCGCGAAAGGTGGTTCCGGACTTCCTCCAGTTCGAAGGGCGCGGAGGCGGGTTTCGACGCACGCGGCGCGGTCCCAGCCATCGCCTGCGCTTCGGTCAACACCGCCTGGGAACAGTAGGCAAGGGAATTCACCATCTGGACCTTGGACTTCCGGCTGCGCCACTTCTCGAATGCTGCGTCGATACCGCGAAGGGCCGCCTCCAGGGGCACGCCGCTGTTTTTCCAGCTTTCGATCAAGGCCCAATCGAGCGGTGAAAGGAGAAAGAGGCCGGTACCTCTCGCGCGCTGGAAATGGTCTTCAACTTCAGTGAAGTAGTTGAAGTAGTTGAGCTGCCAGTTGTCGTCGGGCTC
>JAEHDI010000960.1 GCA_016880505.1 Bryobacterales bacterium
GATGGAGACGGCGGTGCTGGAGCACCGGGACGGCACCAAGACACCGCTGTGCGAGGGACGGGCGGAAAGCTCCGAGTCGGTGCTCGTCGCCAGCGTTCCGGCCGGTGATGGCCGCCTGGTTGTCGCGGCGCCCAAGCCCGTGGATCTTGTCAGGAAGCGGGACGAGATTCAGAGTTACCTGACCGCCTATGACCAGCTCGCCCTCGACCGCAGGAGCGCGCGAAACTTCTATCTCCAACTGCTGTTTCTGCTGACGCTGTTCATCCTGTTCCTGGCGACCTGGATCGCGCTCTTCCTGGCCCGGCTGATCAGCGTGCCGATCTCCGCTCTGTTGGTTGCCGCCGGCGAGGTGCGGAAAGGGAACCTCGGCTACCGGCTCGAGGTTCGCGCGGCCGACGAACTGGCCACGCTCGTCCGGGGCTTCAACGAGATGACCGAAGCGCTCGAGACGGGCCGGCGCGAACTGGAGAGCCGGCGGCGCTTTACCGAAGCGATCCTCGAGAGCATCCCGACCGGCGTGATTTCGCTTGCTCCAGACGGCAGGATCCTGCGCGTCAACAGCGCGCTCAAGCAGATCTTTCCCGAGGAGAGAGTAGCCCGGGCGGAACGGCTCGAAGACCTTTTCTCGCGGGAGGACACCGCCGAGATCAAATACATGATGAAGCGCGCACGCCGCACCGGCGTCGCATCGAATCAGATGGAGCTGTCCACCGGGCGGGGCAATCTTCATTTGAGCGTCACGGTGTCGGCGCTGGAGGCGAAAATCACCTCGGGATTTGTCCTGGTGCTGGAGGACACGAGCGAGCTGCTTCGGGCGCAGAAGGCCGCGGCCTGGCAGGAGGTGGCGCGGCGCATTGCGCACGAGGTGAAGAACCCGCTGACGCCGATCACTCTTTCGGCTCAGCGGGTGAGCCGGCAGCTCGAACGGGCCCAGATCCCGGCGGAAACCGCTCGAATCGTCGGCGAGTGCACCACCACGATCGTACAGGAGGCGGAATCGCTCAAGCGGCTGCTCGACGAATTCTCGCAGTTCGCCCGCTTCCCGGCGGCGCAGCCCACGCCGTCCGATCTGAACGAAGTGGTCGAAAGCGCGTTGAATGTGTTTGCCGGGCGGCTCGAGGGAATCCAGGTGCACAAGGAACTGGCGCCGGGGCTCCCGCCGGTCAACATTGATCGCGACCAGTTCCGGCGCGTGGTGACCAACCTTGTCGACAACTCCGCCGAAGCGATGCAGGAATCGCCTGTAAAGCGGCTCTTCGTTGCCACGCACGCGATGGCGCCGGACGCGGTTGAACTGGTCGTCGCCGACACCGGGCGCGGGGTCTCGACGGCGGAAAAAGAAAAGCTGTTTCTGCCCACGTTTTCCACCAAGGGCCGCGGCACCGGACTCGGCCTCGCCATCGTCAGCCGGATCCTGACCGACCACAACGCGCACATCCGGGTGGAGGATAACCATCCCGCGGGTGCTCGGTTCATTATCGAGATCCCAGCGCTGGCGGCGAGCGAGACCGAGGCGAACCCGGCGGAGGTACGTGCGTGAATCGCCCCCGCGTCCTTGTGGTGGACGACGAGCCAGCCATCCGACAATCACTCTGCGGTGTTCTCGCCGATGAAGGCTATGAGGCTCACGCCGTCGCGAGCGGCGAGGATTGCCTGGCAGAGCTGGGACGGGGTTTCGAGTTGGTGCTCCTGGATATCTGGCTGCC
>JAEHDI010000961.1 GCA_016880505.1 Bryobacterales bacterium
GTCGATTTCCGCATTGCTGGCGGTCCAGTTGACCGGGTCCCAACGCATCGGGTCGCGGCCATCGTCGAGATCGATCTTGATCGCGGTGAAGCCGAGTTCCTCAATCCGGCGGAAACGCTCTCTCGCCCGCGTTTCTTCCGGATCCGGCGCCTGGGTGTCGCAATAGATGCGGATGCGGTCGCGAACCTTGCCGCCGAGCAGTTGATAGACCGGCAAGCCGACGGCCTTGCCGGCGAGATCCCACAACGCAATCTCGACGCCCGAAAGGGCAGCAACATACTGGCCGGCCTGTGCTCCGGCGAAAATTCCGGCCGTGCGAATGCGTTCGAAAAGTGCTTCCACGTTGAGCGGATCTTCTCCGATGAGCATCCGGCGGAACGATGCGACGAGCGGCTGACCGCCCGTGGCGGCGTCGGTGGCCTCGCCTTGACCGACGAGTCCCTGGTCGGTGTAGATCCTGACGTGAAGCTGGTTTCCGTGAGCGCGAATCATCGCGGTACGGACGTCGGTGATCTTGAGCTTCGGTCTTCGATATGGAGAAACCGTGTTTTGGAGTGCGGCCGATAGTCCTTTGAGACTGAGCGTTCCCGCCGCGCTCGCGAGGACGGCCCTCCGGCTGATCTTCGGCATCGAGTCCGATTATATGCCGCGCGAGGGCGGACTCAACGGCACTCCAGGATGAGCGCTTCGGGCTCCGCGCCGGGACCTGTTTCGACGGCGTACGACTGGGCCGCGCGCGGATTGACGATCTTCTCTGCATGGGTCCGCTGCTGGCCGCCTTCGCGCCACACGTGCGTGATCGTGAGCTGGCTGCCGGGGCGGGCCGGAGTAACGGTAGCGAGGCGGAAATCGTCGATGGCAAGACCCTCGACGCTATAACGGACATAGACTTTTCGCGTGCCCGGCGGCAGCGTCCGTACTTGGCGGTCCACCTCGGGCCAGCGCAGCAGGCGGTCGATCGGGACGCCGTCGCGCCAGGTGAGTTTCTCGTCATAGCTCCAAAGCTCGCGGAACTCGCCGTCCGGTGCGGTGGACCACGCGAGCGATGCGGCGCGCTTGCCGGACGTGCCGGTGGACCGTAGGGCCGTCTTCCGTGTCTCGGCGGTCAGCTTGTCCGGGGCGATGTTGTCGTGGATTTCGAGGAAACGTCCGCCTGCATCGAAGGCGGAAAGAGTTACACCGTCAGGGGAGGATAACTCGAAGAGGAACTCGGCCGGCCCGGCGTCCCTTGCGACAGCGTAGCTCTGTCCGGCTTCCAGCACGAGACGATAGTTGGAGGTCTTGAAAGCGACCCGCTCGACCAGATCCGTCCGGATCGGCAGGACCCTGCGCCGTTGCGGCGCTCCGGGACTGTAGACCATCTCGTTGCGGCCGGGTTGAAGCTCGGGGAGGGTGCGCGGGTTCAGTTGAAATCGAGTGTTGATCTGGAAGTCCTGAAGTTTGACGCCGCCGGTGCGAGTCAGGCGCACGAGATATCCGTAGGTTCCGCTGACGGCGGTGAGCCGGCCGTGCTCGGACGTTGTTTTGACCGCCGGTTCGGCCTTCCAAACGCCATTGTGCGCGCCGGCGATCTCACCCGCCTTGAACCATGCCCGCCCGCCGTCGGTCGAAGTTTCAATGGAGAGTTCCTCTCCACGCGCCATGGCGACGCGCATGGTGAATTCCGCATCGATGATGACGTACGGACTCGACACTTCGATGACCGCCGGGCTCGCCGCGGGGATAACGGGCGGCTTGTATTCGATCACTCCCGTTCCCCACAGCCGGCCGTCGCGCTGGCTGTGAGGGCCGTCGGCGGTGCGGATCTTGTACTGCGCCACCTCGTGCGGGAACTCGGACCACTGGCGCCCGTCGTATTTGTAAGGAAGGTAGTAAAGGCCCGGCTTCTCGGGCTTGTAATAGCGGATCATCCGCTCGCCTGGGCGGAGCACGAAATCCATCGTGTGCCCCTGCGAGAACCGCGTGTGCGGGAACAACCAATTGTCCTTTGCGGTCGTAAAAAGTTCAGCGAGACCTTCCATGGCGGCTTCTTTGACGTCTGCCGGGTACCAGGGATCGTCTACTTGTGACTTGTCGGCCTCGGTGGGTGACTTCAGCTTGCCAAGCATGATTCCGACGTCGCGCTCGATCTGGTGAACCGAGGCGACGGGCAGCTTCTTCGGGTCGCCTTTGCCGACGGGGTTGTAGCCGAGCATGTCGGAGTCGTAGTAGTGATACGCGCCGTCGTAGAAGACCTCGGTGACGGTGTGGCCGGTAAGGAACCAGACGCGGGAGTCGGAAAACCCGCCGGCTTTAAAGGCCGCTTCGAGCAGCGGCGCGATCTGGTAGCAAAGCCCGAAGCCGTAGCTGTTCATCAGCTTCACGGGGTCGAGCACCTCGCCCCCGGGTTCTTCGTACGCCCACCCGGCGATGTGGTACCAGAAGCCGGGCTTCACGAAGCGGCCGTCCGTGAGGAAGAAGCGCCAGATGGCCTCCGCTTTCTCGGGATCGGTCTGTGCTCCGGCCTGTGCGTAGATGCCGGCGACGAGGGATTTGAGATCGCTCGCATCCACCTGACCCTTTCGAAGGACTTTCGGCGAGAACACTTGGGCGCTTAGGGAGGAAAGGAGGAGGAATGAGAGAATCAGAGCACGCGCGAAACGCATGCCCTCATTGTTTCACGCCGGTTCGCTCCAACTCCAGCAGCTTTCGTTTGATCTCCAGCCCACCGCCGTAGCCGCAAAGCGTGCCGTCGGAGGCGATCACGCGGTGGCAGGGCACGATAATCGCGACCGGATTGACGCCGTTTGCCCGGCCGACTGCACGGACTCCTTTCGGGGAGCCGACCGCGCGAGCGAGCTCGGCATAGCTCCGCGTCTCGCCGTAAGGAATCGCAAGCAGAGCATTCCATACGCGCAACTGGAACTGGGTGCCGTGGAGGTCGAGCGGCAGGCTGAACTCGCGGCGTTCTCCGAGGAAGTATTCAGTGAGCTGACGGACGGTTTCTTGCAGGACGGGGTGATCGTCGTTGCGTGCCGGTGCGGCCTCGCCGAAGGAAAGCTCCGAGAGGCCGTGATCCGTCGCGGCTAGCCTGAGGTTGATTCCAGGTTCCGGGGAAAAGGTCGCGTATGCTTTCATAGTTCATCTTTGGCACTACTGGACTTGTCTGTCCGGTCACCAGCCCTTGTCTATCGTCCGAATCGTATACGGAGCCAGGCGGAGCGTCTTGCCGCTGTCCAAACGTACTGTCGCCTCGTCGTCGCTGAAGTTTAACAGTAACAGCAGCCCGCTTTCGAGGATGCTCCAGTAGACGTCGGCCGGCTTTTACAAGCGCATCGCGCGGCGGACCTCGGGCCGGAGGTTGCCGAGCCGGCGCAATTCATCGCGCACAAAGCGGGCGTATGGCTCTCCCGGCTCCGGGTCTCCGGGGAAGAAGATTACGCGTCCCTTGCCGGTCTCTCCACGCTGCCAGCGATTCCAGACGGACCGGGCGCCCTCGACAGTTTGGAGGGGGCCGCGGGGTCTCTCCGGATAAATCAATACGCCGCCCTCAGCGATCCACTTGGCGATGCGATCCAGCACCGGCTTTTCGGTGACGTGACCCCATAGAAACAGTAGCACTTTGTAGCGGTCCAGCGCCCCTTCGATGACCATCGGCTCGCTGACGTAATCGAAATCGGCCGTCGACCGCATCGCCTCGACCCGGGAAAGGAATGCGGAGGCCCAGAGGTGACGCACGACCTCGTCGTCGAGTTTGATGGGTGTGTCGGGGTAGAATGCCGCCACGTCGATAGCCGGTTTCGCCCGCCGGTCGAGCAGAGAAGCGTGTTCCAGCCAGCGTCCGATGGCTTGGTCGTTCGAGTAGAGGTTTGGGTGGTAATAAAACAGGTGTTCACCGTTGTTGGTGACGCAGTTGAACAGGCGCGCCATCACGCCACGAGCGCTGCCGAACCCCTCTGGCTCATAGCCAAGCGCTGCGCCGTAGAACCGAGCCGCGGAGGAGGCCATCCGGGTAATCGCGAAATTCTGCGGGAAGTTGTCACTCTCGTTCGTCAAACGAACGCCGCCCTTCAATCGGGCCATGGTTCGGGCGTGGTGCGTGTAGTCGGTGCCGATTTCGATCGGTCCCCAGCCACCCGACGACTGGTGGATTACAGTCTCGGGCATGGCCTCGCGCGCCCATCCGGCCCACAGCTAGCACCAACGGCTCATAGAGCCCATGTACCAGTCGGCGAAATCAATCCGTTTTCGCAGGGTGGCTGCCGTTTCGGGAAGGAATGGCTTGACCTGCTCGAAGGATTCGTAGGAGTCTCCCCAGGCGCGGTTCAGATCGCCGATGCCGCCGTACTTCAAGCAAAGCCACTTCTGGAACGCCGGTGCGGCGCAAGCGTCGCCCGCCCAGTAGCCGATGTGAGTGTGAATCGGCCGGCCCTTGTAGCCCCAGTCACCGCGGGCGGGGTACTGGGCTTCTCCGTAGTTCCCGCTCGGGCCGAGGCGGACTCCGAGGAGCGCCTTCCTTGGGCCGTAGTGTCTGCCGAATTCCTGGAGAAACCGGCGCACATACCTGTCCTGATGGCCGCAAAATATCGTCTGGATGTCGACGCGCTTACCGTGTTCCAGGCAGGCGAAGCCGCGGTTGTCCAGCGATTCATAAAACCACTCCGGTAAGGTGTACGCCGAGCCGACGATCAGGAGCGGAAACCACTGCATTCCGTGCTTTTCAACCTGGTCCACCACGGCGTCGTAGAAGCTCCAGTCAAACACCCCCGGCGAGCGCTCGATGAAGTTCCACTTCACGTAGCTTTCAATTCCGTTGAATCCTAGCGCCTTTGCCAGCGGCAACAGATTGCGCATCGCCGCCAGTGTTTCGGGGAGGCCGTCCGGCGTGGCCGCGTCCGTGCCCGCGGTGGTGACCCGTTGGGAGTGACGCGCAAACGACAGCGCCGGCGGCGTATCCGGAATGGGGTCTTTAGGTGGCTCCAAATCCGTGATGGACGCCGAGCGGAGGAATTCGATGCCTTCAACGCGGATCGTGCCCTCGAAAGCGGCCTTTTCGAAGTGAAAGACTGCCCGCCGGAACTTCCCCGTGTTGA
>JAEHDI010000962.1 GCA_016880505.1 Bryobacterales bacterium
AAGCGCTTGGGTAACCGTCCGCAATTGCACTGTCTATCAGACCTCACGGGTTTTTCGGCTCGAGCACGAGGTTCAGAACGTCAAGATTTTCCATCTCGCACTTGGCG
Organism: Bryobacterales bacterium; assembly: GCA_016880505.1. Taxonomy (GTDB): domain Bacteria; phylum Acidobacteriota; class Terriglobia; order Bryobacterales; family Bryobacteraceae; genus JAEHDI01. Next base: position 108 of record JAEHDI010000962.1, read on the forward strand.
AAGGGATCGGTCAGTTGTACGACCGAGTTCCCGGGCCCGGCAAAGGGTTTGAGGAACACGGGTCATGGAAGGCGCCGCCCCTGGCTGCGTGGCCATACAATCGGCTTCCGGTGGGCGAGGTGATCCCGCCCGGCAACCCGAAATCATCGGCTGATGATGCGATTCCGACGGAGCTCGCGACTGGCTGGAAAGGTAATCCCTAGGTTATACGTCTATCTGCTGAGCGGCGGCTTATCGAGGGGCAACTTGGTTCTCTCCAGATGACCCCGGCCGACGCGCTCAGAGTCCGTAAAGAGCCTCAAGTCGGGCGGCGCGGATCGCTCACCCAGTAGCGCGGTCCGGGCCCGAGACGCGCGGCCCGATCTCCTGGGTTCGCCAGTTGACACCGCTCCAGGGACAAACAGCCGCAACCGATGCATCCCGTGAGGCTATCACGCAGGCGATGGAGCAACGCGATTCGCTCGTCAATGCGGCTCGTCCAGCCACGTGAGAGTTTGGCCCAGTCCGAACCCTCCGGGACGCGGCCTTCGGGGAGCTTCGCAAGTTCGACCCCTACTTCTTCGAGCTTCATGCCAATCCGCTGGGCGAAGACGATAAACGCGATCCGTCGAAGCACGGCTCGCGGATAGCGCCGGTGGCCTGATCCGGTCCGCTCGGATCTGATCATGCCCTTTTGCTCATAGAAGCGCAGCGCCGATGCCGCTACTCCACTACGGTGTGAAACCTCGCTAATCGTGAGCAGGTCGGCCACACCCAAAAAATATCAAACTTTGGTCTTGACTTCAAGTTAACTTGAACTTGTAGTCTGGAGTTGATGGCAATTCAGCGACCCTGACCTGCCAGGGAGAGAAGATCCAACGGACTCAAGCGATACCAATTCCGCTGGAGCCTCGTCCCGCCGTAGTCAGAGGTGGCGTAAAGAAGGAGGATTTCCATGCTTCAGAGCAGAGACTACTATCCGGAGAACGAGTTTCACGGCTTGCGAGTAGCAATCACTGGAGGCACTTCCGGCTTGGGGTTAGCGCTCGTCCGTGAAATGCTTGGGCGCGGAGCGCAGGTTGCTTTCGTGGCACGACGGCGCGAAGGCGTGGACCGAGTGGTGCGTGAACACGCCGGCGTGCACGGCATCGTCGGCGACGTGTCGAAGAAGGACGACATTCATCCGATCGCGGTGCAAATCGTCGGGCTTCTTGGCGGACTGGACGTCCTGATCAACAATGCGTCGGACCTGGGAACGGCGCCTCTCGCGCTGCTGGCCGACACCGAGTGCGAAGAACTGGAGCGCGCTCTTGCCACGAACGTACTGGGGCCGTTCCGGCTGACGAAAGCGCTCCTGGGCGCTCTGGCCTCTTCCGCACGCGAAGGTCGCGGAGCTGTGGTCCTGAACGTTTCAAGTGATGCGGCCATCAACCCTTACCCGCGCTGGGGCGCTTATGGCGCGAGCAAGGCCGCGCTGCATCACATGAGCCGGATCTGGAGCGAAGAACTGACCAGCGCGGGTATCCCGGTTTTGTCGCTCGATCCAGGGGATATGGATACGCCGCTGCACGCGATTGCTGTTCCCGACGCCGATCCCGCCGAACTCAAGCGCCCGGAAACCGCAGCGCGCGAATTTGCCGACGCCATCGGCAAACTGCTCGCGTTCATGAGATCCGAGCGAACTCTGCAAAAGGTGGTTCAATGACAGCAGCCCATTTACCAATCCAGCGCCCGCAACAGGCGAAACTCCTTGTTGTCGACGACCGGGGCCACATCCGGCACCTGCCGCGATCGAGCTTGGTCGACCTCTTGCGGCGCGGCGACCTTGTGATCGCGAACGATGCTGCCACTTTGCCGGCAAGCCTCTCGGGAGAGCACCTGCGCAGCGGCCGCCCTATCGAGGTGCGATTGGCCGGCATGCGTTCGCTCCAAGCAGACGGAATACGCAACCCGGCGGCAGTTGTATTCGGAGCCGGCGGCTTCCACATGCGCACCGAGGATCGGCCCCTGCCTCCGGAACTCGCAGTTGGTGACCGGCTCTGGCTCGGACCGTTGCGAGCCAGAGTCGAAGCGATACCCTCCCATCCCAGGCTGGTGCGCCTCGCATTCGACGAGTCGCTCGACGAGATCTGGGAGGGCCTCGCACGCCATGGACGCCCGATCCAGTACTCGCATGTCGCGACACCGCTGGCGCTCTGGGATGTGTGGACACCCATCGCCGGCCCACCAGTTGCTTTCGAGTCACCTTCGGCAGGCTTCGCGCTTGATTGGAACGTACTTGTATCTTTGAAGGAGCGGGGAGTCCGGTTTGCCACCATTACGCACGCCGCTGGCATTTCTTCCACCGGCGACGCCGAGCTGGACGCACTCCTGCCGTTTGATGAACCATACCGGATTCCGCGAACCACGGCCCGGGCTGTAAGCCGTGCTCGGCTCCGAGGCGGCCGTGTGATCGCAATCGGCACCACCGTCGTGCAGGCACTGGAACATGCGTCTGCGCCCGGCGGCTCAGTTCGGGCTGGCAGAGGATTGGCTACGCAGAGAATCGGCAGCGCTACCCGTCTGCGTGTAGTGGATGCGATTCTCTCCGGCACACATGAGCCCGGCACCAGCCACTATGAGCTATTGCACGCCTTCGCGGATAAGGACACCCTCCGCCGGATGGACGAGGAGTTGAACGTCCACAACTACCGGACCCACGAATTCGGGGACTCTGTCTTCGTGGAACGGATCGGGCACGGCGCAAGATCGCTCGAGCAGCACCCTCACGCGGCATAGGACTTCAGCGGGGACCGAAACGCACCTCACTCAGGCTGGGGGCTGAAGGGAGAATAGTCGAGGAACTCAGAAGTAATTGCATCTGGAATTGGCGTTCCAAGCCAGGAATTCAGGTGAAAGTGCCAGAATCTGCCGGTCCCGGCTGTTTCATTAGCCGGGTCGGCCTGATCCCACAGAATGTCCGCTGTTCCGGTGAGCTGGAGGACGCGGTGCCCTCGGAAGTCGGGGAACGCCAGGCCGGCGTTCCGATTCAAAGCCAGGTTCCCGAGAGTGTTGAACATGCTGTTGCCGGGGTAGTCGGGGATCCTCAGCGTGGCGCGGTCAAGCACTTTGACGAATCCAGGGTTGCCGCCCCGGGGACCTCCTGCATAACTAACTTCGCCCTCCCGGCGTCACAGCCCCGCCGGGATCTAGGCTATCCGGTGGAATGCTGGCGCACAGTCCTGCTATATACTGGCGGAGTCCCGGCTCCATCGGATTCGGAAGAATTTCTCAGCGGGTAACTTGAATGGAAAAGCGTGCGCTAGCCGCCGTGTGCGCAGCTGGATTTGCTTTCTCGGCCAACTACACCAATCACGCACCGATGGTGCCGGCGCTTCAGGCCGAATTCGGATTCAACCAGGCGAGCGCCGGCCTGCTCACCACCGGCATTTTTCTGACACACGCTCTGATGCAAGTACCGGGCGGACGCCTGGCGGACCGTCTGGGCGCGGCTCGTGTGCTGGCGGCGGCCCTGACTTGGGTGTCTGTGGGCAACTTCGCTATTGCCTTCGCCGGCGCCTACTGGCAGCTCCTTCTATGGAAGGTATTCGTCGGCATCGGCACGGGCACATGCTTCGCCGCTGGTGCGCGCTACATCGTGTCGATGTTCGCCGGCAGAGCGGTGCACGTGGCCCAGGGTTTCTATGGGGGGTCGGTGGTGCTGGGCTCGGGTTTCGTGATCTTCGCCGTGCCGCAGTTGCTAGGCGCCTTCGGATGGCGCGGGGCGTTTCTCAGCTCGACGTTGGTGGCGGTGGCAGTCTTGGTCTGGTGGGCAATCGCTGCACCGCGGCCGGAGCATATCGTGCGCCCAGCGGGCAAGTTCGGCGAAATGGTCCGGATCCCCGAACTGTGGCTGC
>JAEHDI010000963.1 GCA_016880505.1 Bryobacterales bacterium
CGCCGGCACTTGTGTGCCCGTCCCATTGGACTTGGGTGCGGAGAATGACCGCGCCTTTCTGCTGCTGTTCGGGACGGGCATCCGCGGGCGCCGGGCGCTCGAGGATGTGCGAGTGCGCATCGGCGGTATCGAGGCGGAGGTGCTCTATGCCGGACCACAGGGTTCCTTCGTGGGACTCGACCAGGTGAATGTGGAAATCCCACGAGTATTGGCCGGAAAGGGCGGGGTCGAGGTGATGTTTGCGGTGGGCGCGGAGACCGCAAACCTGGTGACAGTTGCATTTCGTTGAAGCCGGAGAGAGGCTTACTAGGGGAACCACATGACAACGAAGTGGAAGCTCATCCTCTGTTCGGTCGCACTGCTGGCTGTTTTCCTCCTTGGTTTCATTCCGCAATTCCGCGAGGCGCGGCAGCGGGCAAGCGAGCTCGAGGCTGCCCGGAAGGAACTGGCGACGCTCCGGATTGAGAGCGAAGCGTCGCAACTGCGGGACCTGGCGGCGCTGATGTATATGGAGGTGAACAGGAAGAACTTCGGCGTGGCGAGTGACCACGCACGGGCGTTCTTCGAGATGGCAGGCAGCCTTGCCGGACGTACGGGTGAGCCGGCGTTACAGGAGAAGCTGAGGAACCTGCTGGCGTTGCGGGACCAGGTGACCGCGGGGCTCGCTTCCGCCGACGCCGGAGTGGGAGCGCTCGTTCAGGAACTGTTGCTGCGTGCGCAGGAGGCACGACCCGAGAAACCGCGACCTGAAGCATGATGTTGTTGTGCCGCCGTTTTCCTGCTACAAGAGAAGTTCCGGGAGGCGATTATCGTCAAGGTTTGTGTGCTCGCAAGCAGCAGCTCCGGCAATTGCACGTTCGTGTCCGCCGGGCGGACACGTATCCTCGTGGATGCGGGGCTGAGCGGGCGTGAGACGTTCGGGCGGCTGGCGGCTATCGGTGAATCTCCGGAGAACCTTGACGCAATCCTTGTAAGTCACGAACACAGCGATCATGTCGCCGGACTCCCCCGGCTGGTGAAAAAGCTCGACATCCCCGTCTATCTGACGCATCTTACCGCGCCGGCGATTGAATGGAACGACTGCGAGGCGCACGTGGAAGCGTTCCAGGCAGGGCGCCGCATTTCGATCGGAGATCTCGAAATCGACACGTTCACCGTTCCCCACGACGCGGTGGATCCGGTTGGGTTCTCCTTCCTCTCGGAAGGGATCAAGGTCAGCCTCGTGACCGATCTTGGCTACATCCCTGACGCGATCAAGTATCACTTGCGGGGCACCAATCTGATGATCCTGGAATCGAACCATGATCTCGAGATGCTGAAGGTTGGACCGTACCCCTGGTCGGTGAAACAGCGCGTGATGGGGAGGAAGGGACACCTGTCGAACGAGGTGGTCTCGGATTTCATCCAGGGGGATCTGGACAGCACGACTTCGGTGCTGGTGCTCGGCCATCTGAGCGAGCACAACAACCACCCTGAACTTGTCCGGCTGATCGCGAGGCAGGCGCTGGAGGGTCGGGTGCTGTTCACGAAGCTGGTAATCGCCGAGCCGCGGCGACAAACGGAAATCTTTCAATTCTAAGCCTATGATTCCGCGATATACCCGGCCCGAAATGGGCCGCATCTGGAGCGATGAAAACAAGTTCCGCGGCTGGCTGGAGGTTGAGCTGGCGGCGGCCGAGGTGCTGGCCGAACGGGGCGAGGTCCCGGCCGAGGCTGCGCGGTTGCTGCGGGAACACGCCCGGTTTGACGTGGCGCGGATCCTCGAGATCGAACGCGAGGTAAAGCACGACGTCATCGCATTCACAACCGCCGTATCGGAGAGCATGGCCGCAGCCGGCCATGCCGAGGCTTCGCGCTGGCTGCACTATGGCCTGACGTCGAACGACGTCGTGGACACGGCGCAGGCGCTGCAGGTGAGCCAGTCGTCGGACCTTCTGCTGGACGGCGTCGACAAGCTGCGTGCGGCCCTGAAAAAGCGGGCGTTCGAATACAAGCACACGGTGCAGATCGGCCGCACGCACGGCGTCCATGCCGAGCCGATCACGTTCGGTCTGAAACTGGCGCTGTGGTATGACGAGGCGGACCGGCATTACCGGAGGCTGTCGGCAGCCGCGGCCGAGATGCGCGTGGGCAAGCTTTCCGGCGCCGTCGGCAATTGCGCTCACCTGGACCCGGACGCCGAAGAGGCCATCTCCGCGAAGCTGGGGCTGAAGGCGGCGCCGATTTCGTCGCAGGTGATTTCCAGGGACCGCCACGCGAGCTACATCGCCACGCTCGGAGTGATCACGGCGACGCTCGAGAAAATCGCGCTCGAAGTGCGGCACCTTCAGAGAACCGAGGTCCGCGAGGCGGAGGAACCGTTCACCACGGGACAGAAGGGCAGCTCGGCGATGCCTCACAAGCGCAACCCGGTGACGTGCGAGCAGATCTGCGGGCTCGCGCGAGTAGTGCGGGCGAACGCGCAGGCGGCATTCGAGAACATCGCGCTGTGGCACGAACGCGACATCTCGCATTCGTCGGTGGAGCGGGTAATTCTGGCTGATTCCGCAATCCTGACCGACTATCTGCTGGCGAAGACGACGTGGTTGGTCGCGAACATGCGTGTGTATCCGGAGCGCATGCGGCGCAACATCGACCTGACGCGAGGGCTCGTGTTCTCCGGGCAGCTTCTGCTGGATCTGGCGGCGGCGGGCATGCTCCGGGAGAAGGCGTACAAGGTCGTTCAGGGACATGCGATGAGAGCGTGGGAGGAGGAGGGAGACTTCCGGGCGGCCATCAACAGCGATCCCGAGGTGCGGGCGGTACTGAGCGCGGAGAAGATCGCAGAGAGCTTCTCGCTGGACCGGCAGTTGCGGAACGTGGACAGGATTTTCGATAGAGTCTTCTCGGAGCGGGAGTAAGGGCAGGCTACCGCATGTCCCACCTTGATCTCGGGGTATTCGCCACGTACCTCGTTTTCAACATCTGCCTGGGACTGTGGGTGGCGCGCCGGAAGACCTCGACTTCGCGTGACTATTTCCTCGCAGGCGAGCGACTTCCCTGGTACGCGATCGGCGGCTCGATCATCGCCGCGAACATCAGCACCGAACATTTCATCGGCATGGTGGGGGCCGCGTACGCGGTGGGTTTTGTCGTCGCGCAGTGGGAGTGGGGGACCTGGTTGCCCTTCAGCGCTCTGATCTGGATTTTCCTCCCCTATTACCTGCGCGGCGGCGTCTATACAATGCCCGAGTTCCTCGAGCGGCGCTATAACAAAGCCTGCCGCTATCTGTTCGCGGTTGCGTCGCTGGCGCTGTGGATCATCGCGCAGATGGCGGTGGTGATGCTGGCCGGCGCCAAGGCGATGGAGGGCATGTACGGATTCGACTCGACCGCCACGATCATCGGGCTTGCCGTTCTCGCGGGCAGCTACACCATCTACGGAGGACTGATCTCGGTCGCCTGGACGGATTTTCTCCAGTTCGTCGTGCTGATGATCGGCGGGTTGATCGTAGCCGTCAAAGGCGTTATGAAGGCGGGCGGCGTCTCGTCCCTGATGCACGCGTACCCGGAGAAGTTCAGGATCATCTACCCTGCAACCGATCCGAACTACCCGTGGTTCGGCATTTTCGCGCTCTTCATTTCGATCGGCATCTGGTACAACTGTACGAACCAATTCATCGTGCAGCGGTGCCTGGGCGCGCGCAGCGAATGGGACGCGCGAATCGGCGTAGTATTTGCGGGCTTCATGAAGATCCTGCTGCCGTTTCTGGTGGTGCTGCCGGGCATCATCGCGTTCCATCTCTTCCCTGGACTCGCCGACCCCGACCAGTCCTATCCGCGACTGGTGCGCGAACTCATCCCGGCAGGACTCGGCGGGGTGGTGATGGCCGGTATCGCCAGCGCATTGCTCTCCCACCTCAGCTCGGTGCTCAACTCGTCGAGCACAGTGTTCACGATGGATCTTTATCGCCCGCTGCTTGGGAAGAACCGCGAGGACGCTCACTTCGTCCGCGTGGGCCGCTGGAGCGCGTTTGCCATCCTCGGGCTGTCGATGGGCTTGGCGATGTGGCTCACTCGGGGGCAGCACAGCGTGTTTCTGCTGATCCAGAATGTGGGAGCGTGGGTGGCGGCGCCGATATCCGTCGTCTTCCTCGCCGGTGTGCTTTGGAGGCGCGCGACTTCCGCGGCGGCGACGTTCGTTCTGATATTCGGCTTTCCTTACACTGCGCTGGTTGAGTACGTCCTGTTCAAGCACGTGGCATGGCTGCGGCCGTTCGACAATTGGCTGAACCGGACGTTCGTGGTCTGGGCGACCTGCCTGGTTGCGATGGCGGTCGTTTCCTGGATGACGAAGGCTCCGGAGCCGGAGCGCGTCAAAGACATCATCTGGTCGAGGCGCTGCCTTGCCCTGCCGCCGCACGAAAGGGAACGGAACCGCGGGCTGCGGAGCCTCTTGTTCTGGTGGGCCCTGTTCATCGGACTCATGGCGATCCTTTACGCGTACATGATTTGGTTTCAGTTCCGGGGCCCCGGCCAGGGATGAGCGAGGAGGGTTCGCGGGGATGAAGACAGAGCAACTTCTGGCCGGCACGGGCCGGGTGGATATCACGCCGGCGCCGGGAACAGCGCAAGGGGGATGGGGCGCACAGACGCACCAGCGTGGCGTCGCGGCCGACATGCCGTTTCACGCCACTGCACTTGCGCTTGCGCAGGGCAACGAACGGGCGGTGATCGTCGATGCGGACGCGATCGGCTTCGACGAGGAATGGACGGGGAAGATCGTGAGCGCCATTTCCGAACTAACGGGCCTGCCACCTGAGCGTATCCGGTTTTCCTGCACGCACACCCATTCCGGACCGAACACCTTCCGCCTCGCAAACATCAGCGAAGGGCTCGACATGGCCGTGAGCTACCTGGAGAGCCTGCCGCACCGCATTGCCGGAGCAGCCTGGCAGGCATGCCAGAATCTCGAACCGGTACGTGTAGCGGCTGCTTCGGGCGAGTGCGGCATCAGCGTGAACCGGCGGGTCCGGCTGCCGGACGGGCGTGTGATCGTCGGGCAGAACCTTGAAGGGGAGCCGGACCGAACGTTGCGCGTAGTCCGATTAGACGGCCTGGACGAGAAGCCCGTCGCGATCATCATGCACTACGCCTGCCACGGCACCACCATGGGCTGGCAGTGCCGTCATTTCACGCCGGACTTCCCCGGGCCCGCCCGGCAGGTCGTCGAGCACCAGATGGGTTGCCGCTCGCTGTTCCTGCAGGGGGCGGCGGCGGACCAAGGTCCGCGCGTGGGGTTCACCGGCGATCTCGAGGTAAACCACCGCCTGGGCCGCGAACTGGGACTCGAGTCCGCGAAGGTCGCGACCGAGATCGACACGCTGAAGCGGCGCCAGCGATTTGCAGGCGTCATGCCGTCGGGGGCGAATCTCGCGCTGTACGAGTATGAGCGGCAGGAGCCCGAGGTTCCAGTGCTGCGCGTAACGTCTCGAACGATCCGGCTGCCGCTGAA
>JAEHDI010000964.1 GCA_016880505.1 Bryobacterales bacterium
ACAATCGGCGTTCCAGTTCCTTCAGTGGGATGGACAAAGCGCCCGGCAGGTGCCCAGCGTGAAACTCTTCGGGTGGCCGCACGTCCAGTACCGTCACCGCATCGTCCCGTACTTTGGCCAGGAGCTGTTCGCGGTCCACCGGCTGCAAACCTTGGCGAGCTTCCAAGAACCGGCGCGTGATCTCCCCGACCTCAGCCAGCCGCGTCTCAGCCAAAGATCGAAGGGACCGGAAGAACTGGCACACTTGCTCGTCGGCCAAGCGGTAGGTCACGTACAGGCCGGCCTTTTGCGCCTCCACCAGCCGAGCCTCGCGGAGCGCCTTCAGATGTTGGGAGGTGTTGGCCAAACCTAGACCGGCTTCCATGGCGAGGGCTTCCACAGTCCGCGGGCCTTGGCAGAGCAGGTCAAGCAGTTCCAGCCGACTGGGGTTGGAGATGGCCTTGCCTATGCGAGCGAACTGCTCGTAGATGGCGGTTTTAAAGCGGCGGTTGCGGCTTGCCATTGGATCCTTCAGTAATTCATAATTTACTGAAGTACTGAGGCGACGTCAAGGGACTTGTGCCTCCTTGATGCAAGTTGTTGAATCTGAGAGCATTACTGGTGAAAGCTAGAGATGCACAACGAAGAGAAGCACCTTCCGTTATTCCAGCACGCCTTGGACTCGCCGAGCGCGTTCACTCCCGAAAGTCTGCTCGAGGCAGTGCGAGCCGCGCGAATCCTACCGCAGGATCCGGTACCCGAGGTGTGTGTCCTGGAATTCGACGGGGACCTGACCGACTGGCTGGTCGCGACTGGACGCACCAAGAGGTGGACTCCTTGGGCCTGCTTCCACACCTCGATGGAGACAGTGGAAGTGGACGGCAATTGCTTCGGGGTGATCGCTCGCACGATCGGCGGCCCATACGCGGTCCTCGTTGCGGAACAGCTCGCGGCCTCCGGTGCCCGCGTCATTCTTGGGCTGACCTCAGCGGGACAGGTATCGCCCGGCCTGAGGATACCGAGCTTGGTGGTTCCCGCGAGAGCCCTCCGAGATGAAGGAACGTCGTACCACTACCTGCCAGCCGCGGAGAGCGTTGACGGCGATGCGGGCCTCACCGCAGACTTGCAGGAGCAGCTTTGCGGTCTCGGTCTACCAGTCGTCACCGGGCCCGTCTGGACGACTGACGCACCGTACCGCGAGACCTCTGAGCAGTTCGAGCGGCACGCGGCAAACGGTATCCTTGCAGTGGAAATGCAGGCGGCATCACTGTTCGCATTCAGCGCCGCGCGCGGAGTCCGATGCGGCGTTGTCGCCCACGTCACCAACGGCGTCGGCCACTCATCGGAAGGTCAATTCGACAAAGGCACGCACCAGTTTGGGTTCGAGATTCTCAAGGCGATGTCTCGTGCCGGCAAGCGATGCTTGCAGGATCGCTGATCGTCCAGTGCTGCATCGTCGAAGCGACGGCGAACATGACCCCTCGGGCCGAGGCTCCCCGGTCCACAAGACTCACACTGTGAAAGCCCGCTTCCAACAGCATCTGACGGATCTGTTCCGGCGGACGGAACGTGTACACTGACGCGGGGAAGGCCCGTCGCTCCCGCTCGCTCGCGGGTCGGAAGCCGACCACAAATCGTCCTCCGTCCTTCAGAACGCGCCGCACTTCCTGAATATGGGCGACGGGTGCGTCCCAGAAGTACACAGTGTGGACAGACCACGCTCTATCAAACGAATTGTCCTCAAAAGGCAGACGCAAGCTGTCTCCCTGCCGGAGGTCAACGAGCCCCTGGTCCACCAGTGCTCGATTGCGCCGCCTGGCCATGGCAGCCATGGTTGGCGAGGAATCGATTCCGGCGACCAGTCCGCCGCGCGTTAGCTTGGCTGCGGCGGCGATCGAGCGTCCGTGTCCGAATCCAATTTCCAGGACGCGATCGCCTGCGCGGATATCGAGCAGTTCCAAAGCAGCGTCATTCTCCTTGCTCGTCTCCCAAGCCATGAGAGTGGCCAGAAGACGCCCGAACAATCCCTCCGGCCGCCGGCCGTGGCGGGCGACGAACTCAGGACGACGCATTGCTCTTTCCCCTTGGCAGCTTGCACGCCGATCTCCCCGCGGCCGTCCGAATGCCCGCGATGTAAGTCAGGCAGGCCCCCAGCACAGTCGCGCCAAAGCCCACGCTCTGCGCGTTGATGCCGGCGATGCAACTTCGCGGGATGACGAACCCGTAACCGATCACCAGTGTCGGCAGGGCGAATCCCAAAAGAGGCACAAGGTGTCGAAAGCTCATACTCATTACTCTTTTCTTCTCGGCATGACGTAGGCGTGGACGATCGCGTCAACGACAACCTCTTCGGCAACTGACGGATCAACGGCGCCCGGGTAGGGGTCCGCCCGGCAGTGCAT
>JAEHDI010000965.1 GCA_016880505.1 Bryobacterales bacterium
GCGAAACTGGACATGCTCCGCAAGCGGCAGGTCGAGGCGGTCCGGTACCTCGACAATGTGGTCGAGGAACTGTTCGATACCGTTCCGAAAAACACCTACATCACGATTACTGCCGATCACGGTGAACTGTTCGGGGAAGAGGGGTATTTCGGTCACGGACCGGTCCAGCACGACAAGGTCTTCGAGGTGCCTTTCGTGGAGGGCACGATCCGGTGAAAGTGCGTGAGAGGGGTGGGGAAGAAATGACCGCTCCCTATGGTCGCGGCTCGGAACGGGTGCGGTTGCTTCTGGTGCTGGGAGTAGCGGCGCTGACGGCGTGGCTGGCTGGAGACGGGCACGTCCATGGGGACGTTCAGTATGCCTACATCGGGCCGGGGGCGGGCTTCGCGTTCCTGGGCTCGTTTCTGACTCTCCTGACGGGATTCGTGCTGAGCGCCGCCTCTCTGCTGTTGTGGCCTTTTCGCATGATGCGGCGCACCCTCCGCAGGCGGAAAGGCTTCCGGCACGCCAAAGTGAAGCGTGTGGTGTTCCTCGGGCTCGACGGGCTCGATCCGGATATCACGGAGCGACTGATGGCGGAGGGCAGGCTGCCGAACCTCGCCCGCCTCCGGGAGGAAGGTTCGTACCGGCGCCTGCGGACGACGTTTCCGTCCCTATCCCCGGTGGCCTGGTCGACGTTCTCGACCGGGGTCAGCCCGGCAAGGCACAACATCTTCGATTTTTTGAACCGGAATCTGAAGTCGTATCTGCCGGAGCTTTCGTCGGCGCGAGTGGAGAAACCGCGCCGGGTGCTGCGGCTGGGCCGTTTGCGGATTCCGCTGTCGCGTCCGAACGTGGAACTGCGGCGCAAGAGCCAGCCGTTCTGGAAGATCCTGGGGGAGCACGGCGTCGGCAGCACGGTCCTGCGAGTACCGATCACTTTCCCGCCGGACAAGTTCGATGGACGGATGCTGTCGGCGATGTGCACGCCCGACCTGAAGGGGACGCAGGGAAGCTTCTCGCAGTTCACCACGCGGCTTGAGAAAGCGACGTTTGAGAACGGGAGCCGTTATCCGCTTCGCCCGGCGGACGGCGCCTTCGAAGGCCACATCGAAGGGCCCGAGGATCTGTTCCACGAGGGCGGTGACGTGCTGCGAATCCCGTTTCGACTCCAGGTGGACCGGGCGAAGAAGAGCGCCAGCCTCGAAATCGACGGCGAGTCGCACAAGCTGTCGCTGGGAGAGTACACGCCATGGATCCGGCTGACGTTTCGGACGGCTCTCCGGGTGAAGGTGACGGGGATCGCGCGTTTCCTCTTGAACGAGGTGGAGCCGGAAGTATCGCTGTACCTCTCGCCGATCAACATCGACCCGGAAAACCCGGCGCTGCCGATCAGCCAGCCTTCCTACTACGCCATCTATCTCGCCAACCTGCTTGGACCGTACGCCACGGTCGGGATGGCGGAAGACACATGGGCTCTAAATGAAAGCGTGATCGACGAGGAGGCGTTTCTCAAGCAGGCCTATCTGACGTTCGAGGAGCGCGAGGCGATGTTCCTGAGCGCCCTCGAGAAGACGCGCAGCGGCGTGGTGGCCTGCGTCTTCGATACGAGCGACCGCGTGCAGCACATGTTTTTCCGCTACCTCGGCGGCGACGGGCCGGAGGCGCCGGCGGCAGGGAGGCACGCCGGAACGATCGAGGAGATGTACGAGCGGATGGACAGGCTCGTCGGGAAGGCCATGGCCAACGCGGGCCGCGACACGGCCTTGTTCGTGCTGTCTGACCACGGATTCTGCTCGTTCCGGCGTGGCGTGAATCTCAATTCCTGGCTGCTGCGGAATGGTTACCTTGCGTTGAAGGACGGCGCCACGGAGAGCGGTCCGTACTTTCAGGGCGTGGACTGGAGCCGCACGCGGGCGTACTCGCTGGGCCTGGCCGGCATGTATCTGAACGTCAAGGGACGCGAGGCGCAAGGGACCGTGGCCCCGGGCGCGGAAGCGGAAGCCCTAAAGCGGGAGATCGCCGGGCGGCTAGGGCAACTCCACGACGAAGATCGGGGCCGCGCAGCGATCCGGGAAGTCTACGTGACGAACACGTTGTATCGCGGTCCTTATCTCGACGCGGCACCGGACCTGATCGTCGGCTACCACCGGGGTTACCGGATCTCCTGGGGGGCCGCCGTCGGCCGGGTGACGCCGGAAGTGATCGAGGACAACCCGAAGGCGTGGAGCGGGGACCACTGCGTGGATCCTGTGCTCGTGCCGGGGGTGCTGTTTTCGAACCGGAAGATCGACGCGGAGGATCCGGGCATCGAGGATCTCGCGCCGACCGCCCTGCGGCTCTTCGGCATCGATCCGCCGGCGTGGATGGAGGGCAAGCCGGTTTTTCGTTTCGCACCGTCGGGCGGCGACCTATGAGAAGGCCGCAGGGGCGGACGTGGATGCTGCCCGCGCTTCTTGTTGTTCTGATCGCAGCCGGGTGCGGCAGGAGCCAGTCCAAAACGGCCGTACCCAAGATCATCGTGCTCGGCATGGATGCGATGGACCCGGTGTTTCTGGAGCGCCATTGGGACGCGCTGCCGAACCTGGACCGGCTTCGACACAGCGGAGAATTCCGGCGACTCGGTACCTCGATTCCGCCGCAAAGCCCGGTGGCGTGGTCTACATTCATCACGGGCATGGACCCGGGCGGCCACGGGATCTTCGACTTCATCCACCGGAATCCGAAGACGCTGATGCCGTTTTCGTCGATGGCGGAAACCGAGGAACCCAAGCGGACCCTGACGATCGGACCCTACGTCATCCCGCTTTCCCAAGGCAAGGTGAAGACCTTCCGGCAGGGCAAAGCGTTCTGGCAGATGCTGGACGAGCAAGGCATCCCGGTTACCGTGATCCGGATTCCGAACAACTTTCCGCCGGTGGAGTGCAACGGGCGGACGCTCTCAGGCATGGGCGTGCCCGACATGCGAGGGACGTTCGGAACCTTCTCGTATTACAGCGACGATCCGAACGAGAGAGAGCGCAACGTTTCGGGTGGACGCATCCTGAAGATCCGCACGGAGGGACACCATGCGATCCTGAACGTCGAAGGCCCGGTGAACACACTGCGGAAGGACCGGCCGATGTCCAGCGTCGCCGTGGAGGTGGACCGGGACCCGGCGGCGCCGGCGGCTCAGTTCAGCGTGGGCGACGAGCGGATCGTGCTGCGGGAGGGTGAGTGGTCGAACTGGATTCGAGCGGAGTTCCCGCTCATTCCCGGGCTGACCAGCGCCTCCGGCATGTTCCGCATTTACGCCAAGCAGATCCATCCGCACCTCGGGATTTACGTTTCGCCGGTGAATCTCGATCCAGAGAAGCCAGACCTTCCGATCTCGACGCCGAAAGGCTACAGCGCCGAGCTCGCCCGCGCGATCGGCCCGTTCTACACGCAGGGGATGGCGGAAGACACCGCCGCGTTCCGCCAAGGGGTGCTCACGCGCGAGGAATACCGCCGCCAGAGCCACATGGTGTCGCGGGAACACCTGAGCCTGCTCGATTACGAAGTGCAACGGTTTACGGGCGGCCTGCTGTTCTTTCACTTTTTCGGGATCGACCAGGACTCGCACGTCTTCTGGGGGACGCACGAGAAGGAACTGCTCGAAACTTACAAGCTCGCCGATGAAGCAGTCGGCCGCGTCATGAAGAAGGCGGGCGATGCAACGCTGATCGTGATGTCCGACCACGGCTTCAGCAATTTCAACCGGGCCGTTCACCTGAACACGTGGCTGTGGCGCGAGGGTTTTCTCGAGCTGGACGATCCGGAGAACGCGAGCGACGAGGAACTGTTCGTACACGTGGACTGGCAGCGGACGATGGCGTATTCCATCGGACTCAACTCCGTCTATCTGAACCTGGAAGGCCGCGAGCGCAATGGGATCGTGACTAAGGGCGAGGAAAGCGCCAGCATCCTCCAGCGCCTCAAGGAGCGGCTGGAGGGCTTCCGCGACCCGGACAACGGACGCCCGGTCGTCGAGCGGGTGTATCTGACCAGCGACGTGTACCACGGCGCAGCGGCGGAGTCCGCGCCGGACGTGATTGTCGGATGGGCGCCGGGGTATCGTTCTTCCTGGCAGACGGCGCTTGGCGCCGTGCCCAAGGTGCTGATCGAGGACAACAAGGACGAATGGGCGGGAGACCACTGCATCGCCGCGGAGAGCGTTCCAGGATCTTTTCTGTGCAACAGGAAAACGCGGCTGGCCGACCCGCGCTTGCAGGACGTGACGGTGACGCTGCTCGCGGAGTTCGGGCTGCCCAAAGGGAAAGGCATGAGCGGCAGGCCGATGTTTTAAGAGACCGGGGACAGGCAGCTCTGCCCGCTCGCAAACTGCGCTCGGGGCAGAGTAGGCCTGTCCCCGGCCTGTCCCCCAAGGGGAGAAAACGAGATCATGATTTCGAAGTCGAGTGTGAAGCTGAACAAGGCGCTTTGGGATAGGGTCAAGCGCTGCGCGGACGCAGGCGGGTACAGCTCACCGCAGGAGTTCGTTGAGCACGTGCTCGAGAGGGAAGTGGCGCGCATTCTCGACGACGCCGAATCCAAGGATGAGATCGTCAAGAAGTTGAAGGGCCTCGGCTACCTGGAGTAGAACGGACACGACGTGGATTTCCTGTTCGGCGGGATCAGCTCGATAGCCAAGGGAATGCTGTCGGTGTTTGCCGGGCGGCACCCGATGCTCACGCTGGTTCCCCTCAGCGTGCTCGCGGGCGTCGTGATGCTGTGGGCCTTCGGCCGTTTTTCAAACCAGGAGGCCCTGCGGAGCACGAAGAGGCGCCTGAAGGCGAGCCTCTACGAACTGCGGCTGTTCGCCGACGACCCCGGCCTGATCTTTCGCGCCCAGAAGGAGCTTCTTACCGGCAATCTCCGGTACATGGCGCTGATGCTGCGACCGGCGGTGATTCTCACGGTCCCCATGCTGTTGCTGTTCGTGCAGATGGAGTCGTTTTACGGGCTGTCGCCGCTTCCGGTGGGCGGCAATGGTGTCGTGACCGCCCGGATGACTGGCGGATGGGACATGAGCGCGACGGCGCCCCGCCTCGAAGCGCCCGATGGGATCGCCGTGGAGACGCCCGCGGTGCGCGTGCTGCGTGACCGAACGCTGGTCTGGCGGGTACGAGCGTCGCGAGAGGCCTCCGGCCGGCTCCGCCTGGTATTCCCCGGTGGCCAGGTTGAGAAATCAATCGACTCGGGGGCGGGCCCCCGCTACGTTTCGGGACGGCGCGTCAGTTCGAACGCGTCCCTGTTCTGGCACCCGGCGGAACCTCGGATCACCGGCGTCCCGGTCGAATGGGTTGAGGTTGGCTACCCTGGCGCCGAAATCGAGTGGCTCGGCGTGCGCCTCCACTGGCTGATCTGGTTCATTCTGATCTCGCTGGTGGGGGCGTTGTTGTTGAAAGGCCGGATGAAGGTGACGGTGTAGTGGAGTCGGGACTAGGGGACAGGCAGCTCTGTCCGCTCGCAAACTGCGCTCAGGACAGAGTAGGCCTGTCCCCCATTGCGCTCGGGACAGAGTAGGCCTGTCCCCCGAGTGGCGGAAGGGAAGGAATCATGACGGACGGCGTGTCACGGCGAGAGTTTCTCGGCGTCACGGGAACATTGATTGCGGCAACGAAGACGCAGGCCGCGGGGGATGACGGCGAGCCGTGGTACCGGCACATTCAACGTTGCGGCCAGACCAACCTGAACGAGAAAGACCTGACAGGTTTGGACGTCGAGGGGTGGGCCGAGTACTGGGCGAGCCTGAAAGTCGACGTGGTCCTGCTAAACGGGGGAGGAATCGTCGCCTACTACCCCACAACGGTGCCGTACCACCACCGCAGCCAGTTCTTAGGAGAGCGGGACGTTTTGGGCGAGTTCATCGCCGCGGTGAGACAGCGCGGGATGCGGGTGGTAGCGCGCATGGACCCGAATTTCGCGTGGGAGGACGCCCTGCGGGACCATCCGGAATGGTTCCAGCGGGACCCTGACGGCAAGCCGCGCACCGACCCGGAGTCCACGTGGCTGTACCGGACCTGCATGTTCAGCCCGTATTTCACCGAGCAGTTGCCCAAGATCTTCCGCGAGGTGAGCAGCCGGTACGACATCGACGGATTCTTCACGAACGGCTGGCCGACCACCGGCGCCCCGGTGCTCTGCTATTGCGAGAACTGCGCGAGCGTGTATCGCGAGAAGACCGGCGGAACCCCCGAGCGAACGGCGCCGAGCGATCTGAGATACCGGAAGTTCTTCGACCTCCACATGGAACGGATCCTGGAGATCTGGCGGCTCTGGGATCAGGCGGCCAAAGTGAAGAAGCGCGACGGCGTCTTCTATGGGAACCTGCATGCGAACCTCCGGGCGGTGAAGGACCTGACCAAACTGGCGGAAGCGGCCGAGTGGTTCAACCTGGACGGTCAGGACCGCGGAGGCGACACGAACCCGCTGTGGTATTGCGCGCAGCAGGTGCGCGCGGCGCGTTCGGCGATGAAGGGGCGCACGGTGACAAACGTCTGCGGGGCGTACGCCAGCACGAATTACATGGCGTGGCGTCACACCAGCAAGTCGCCGGAGGAGGCGACGCTCTGGCTGGCCGCGACGGTGGCGGCCGGGGCCGCTCCGACGTATCACTGGCTCGGGGCGTCGCCGGTCGACAACCGGTGGCGGGACGCCGGCCGGGACTTCTATCAGTGGATGGCGCGCCACTCCGAGCACTTCCGCAACGTGCGTCCACTCGCCGACATCGCCATGGTGTACTCGCAACGGACGCTGGCATTTTACGGCTCGGAGGGTCCCAGGGCGTATCGGGACCGGCGCGAGGCGGCTGATCACTTCCAGGGGCTGTACTACGCACTAATCGAGGGCCGTCACGCATTCGACTTCGTACACGAGAACGATCTTTCTCCAGAGACGTTGCGGCAATACCGGGCGCTGATCCTCCCGAACGTCGCGAATCTCGGGGACCGCCAGTGCGCGCAGCTCCGGGACTATGTCGGGCGAGGCGGATCGTTGCTGGCGACGTACGAAACGAGCCTGTACAACGAATGGGGAGACCGACGGCCGGATTTCGGGCTGGCGGAGGTGTTCGGGGCGTCGTCGACCGGCGAAGTACAGGGCCCGCTCCGCAATTCCTACGGCAGGGTGGAACAGCCGGAACATGAAATCCTCGACGGCATTGGCCCCACGGAGTTGGTGCCAGGCGCGGTCTACCGGGTCCCGGTGCGGCTGACCGGAAAGGCCGAAGCGCCGTTGAGCTACATGCCTCCGTTCCCGTCCCATCCGCCGGAGATGGTGTACCCGCGAGTTCAAAGGACGGACGAACCAGCGCTTGTTCTGAGGGAGGCCGACGGCGGAGGCCGCGTCGCCTATTTCCCTGGCGATGTGGACCGCACCTGCTGGCGCACGAGCAATCTCGACCTGGACCGGCTTCTGCGGAACGCGATTCGGTGGGTACGAGGCAGTTCGGCGGAGCAGAGTCCGGCTCCGGTAGAAGTGCGGGGCGATGGAGTCATCGAGATCTTCGCGTGGGAGACGAAGCC
>JAEHDI010000966.1 GCA_016880505.1 Bryobacterales bacterium
AAGTCCCACAGCGGGAACCACAACTCTTCGGTTTCACCGAACATGCTGCGAAGGTCGTACACACCCGCGTGCGAAACGAGCGCCTTGAACCGGTTGGAGTGCCCGAGAATCCAGTTCACCATGTACCCGCCGTACGATCCTCCGCCGGCTGCCATCCGGCCGGCGTCGGCGTACGGCTGTTTCGCCACATAATCGACGACGGCCATCAGGTCGACGTAGACCTTGCCGCCCCAGTCACCGGCGATCTCGTCGGTGAACTTCTCTCCATAGCCGGTGGAACCACGCGGGTTCGGCATCACGACCACGTAGCCGGCTCCGGCGAAGACCTGTGCGTTCCAGCGGTAGGTCCAGTCCTCTCCCCAAGCGCCCTGCGGCCCGCCGTGGATCAGAAACAGCACCGGATACTTCTTGCCCTCCACGAACCCGGGAGGTTTCACGACGAAGCTGTGGACGCGCGTTCCATCGGCGCCGTCCACCCAGAACTCTTCAGCCGCCAGGAGTTGATACCTGCCGAGGTGCAGGTCGTTGAGACGCGTCAGAGGAACCGCGGCTCCCCCCGTTGAGGAAGCGCGAAAGATCTCGACCGGCAGCGAGGCACGCTGCTCGGCGTAGATCATGACCCTTCCATCAGCGGAGAGCTGCACGTCGTCGATCTGGCTGGCGCCGCTTGCGATCACCCTGATTCCGCCGCCGGTCACCGGGATCATCTGGACCACCTTCCGCCCGCGATCCTCGACGGTGAAGAACAGCCGGGTCGAATCCGGCGACCAGGTGAAGCTGCCCACGGAGCGGTCGATGCTCTCGGTGAGGATGATCGACTCGCCCGTCTCCCGCTGCATCACAACCAACCGCCAGCGGTCGCTCTCGTACCCCCCGCGGACCTGCGCCCGGTAGGCGATGTGCTTTCCGTCCGGGGAATACTGCGGCGAGGCGTCCGCGCCGACGTTCACGGTAATCTTGGTCGTCTGGCCGCCGGACACGGGAACGACATACAACTCTGAGTTGGTGCTCGTGGCCGGCTCCGGATCGGGGTTCATGACATAGCAGAGCTCCTCGCCATCCGGCGATACGGCGAAGTCGTCCGGTCCTCCGAGGGAGAACGGCGGTACGTCGCGTGTGCCCGGGGTGAGATCCCGGACCGCGCCGCCCGCGAGATCCGCCACCAGCACGTGCTTGCGCCGGGCGTCGCGCCACTCATTCCAATGGCGGTAGAGCAGCGATGTGTAGATGCGGGCCTTCACCTTCGACGCTCTCTCCGCCTCCAGCCTCTTTTTGTTGCACGCGTCGTCGACGCATTCGGGGTACACGTTGCTCGTCAAGAACACCTGTTTGCCGTTTGGGGAGAAGACGACATCACCAGCCTCGGTCGAGAGATTCGTCAGCTGGCGGGCGTGAGCACCGTCGGGGTCCATCAGCCACACCTCGCCGGTTCCGCCACGGTCCGAAACAAACGCGAGTCTCTTTGAGTCTGGGGCCCAGCGCGGGCGCTCGTTGCGGGAACCTTCCGAGGTGATCTGCCTTGGAGTCCCACCAGCTACGGGCACGACGTAGATGTGCGTGGCCAGTATGTTCTTGTCGAAATCGACGCGTTGCGCAGTGAAGGCGACCGATGTGCCGTCCGGCGAGAGCCCCCCGCATCTGGAGGCTCGCCTTCGGGCGCCAATACGCCAACGTATGAAGTGCGGGACTTCGCGCTGTGGGATTGACAACGAATCCAGCCATCGCTCAACTCCGCGAAATCCAATTCATCAACTCATGA
>JAEHDI010000967.1 GCA_016880505.1 Bryobacterales bacterium
AAGTATCCGTCGAAGCCGCGGCTGGTCGGCAAGTAGGGAGGCAGGTGGCCGAGGTGCCACTTCCCGACGCACATCGTCCGGTAGTCCTTTGTCTTTAATACCTGTGCCATCGTCACTTCCGAATCCGGCAAGCCGGTGGTATCGGTGGGAAACAGCACGCGTGGCACCCCGGCACGCGTTGGATACCGGCCGGTCATGAGGGCCGCACGGGAGGGCGAACAGACCGGGTTCCCCGAGTAGAAATGAGTGAAGCGGATTCCTTCGGCGGCCATTCGATCGAGATTCGGGGTACGGATTGCCGAACCGTAGCAGCCAAGATCGCCGTAGCCCAGATCGTCGCAGTAGATCATGACGATATTCGGCGGTCGCGTGGCGGCATGCGCCGAGCCACCTCGAAGCGCAGCCGAAGCGGCGGCGAGGAAACCGCGGCGGTTGATGGTTCGTTGCTCAGTCATCGCGTCGATCATACCCCAACGAGCCACGGTCCGACCCGGCCTGAGGACGGGGCCAAGTTTGTTGTACACTAAGACTTACGGTGGAGGTGGGTCTTCTCCAGTAGCTGGCGATTACACGTCCTGCCCGACAGCCTACCGGGCTACGTCGCCAGACTGCCTTCTGCCTTCTTTTCGCTCCTCTTCCCCGACGACTGCCGCCTGTGCGGAGAACCGCTCCGGGACATCACACGCATCCCTGTCTGCCGGAAATGCCTGAGTCTGCCGGAGCCCTTGTCGGCCGAGTACTTCTGTGTCAGTTGCCGCACGCCGTTCCTGAACTCCTCGCCCTTGGACGAGAATGGGCGTTGTGCTCTCTGCCGCAACGGGCTGCGCGGTTTCGACGCCGCCTATACCTTCGGGAGCTATGAAGGCGCACTGCGCGAGCTGATCCACCTTTTCAAGTACGGCGGCGTCCGGACGCTGGCGAAACCATTCGGCGGGCATCTGGCCGTCGCGCTGCCGCGAAACGAGCAGTTCGATGCCGTCGTACCCATGCCGCTGCACTGGCTGCGCCGGTGGCGTCGAGGTTT
Source organism: Bryobacterales bacterium (assembly GCA_016880505.1). Lineage (GTDB taxonomy): Bacteria > Acidobacteriota > Terriglobia > Bryobacterales > Bryobacteraceae > JAEHDI01. Next base: position 1,025 of record JAEHDI010000967.1, read on the forward strand.
CAACCAGTCCGATCTGCTTGCCCGTGAGGTCGCCCGCCGCTGCGGCGTGCCGGTCATTCACGCTGTCCGGCGCCGGCGTTCCACACTGTCTCAGGCCGGTCTCACGAACGCCAAACGCCGCGCCAATGTCGCGGGCGCCTTTGCTCCGAAACAAGGCAGGCCGCTCGAGGGAAAACGGGTACTGCTCATCGATGACGTGATGACAACCGGCGCGACCGCCGCTGCCTGTGCCCTTGCCATCAAGCGCGCCGGCGCACGCTACGTTGCACTTCTGACCCTCGCCCGCACCGACAGGCGGTCCATGGCTCCGGTTCGGATCCCCGCAACGGCAGGCGGGGGATTTCCCGAGGAGAGCGCCTCATGTTGAACGGTAACCGACTGCACAAGCCGGTCCTCGTCCTCAACGCGAGCTACGAACCGATCAACGTCTGCGCGGCCCGGCGTGCGATCGTTCTGATTCTCAAGGGCGTCGCCACGGCGGAGGAGCACTCTCACGCCAGGGTTCATTCGGCGTTTGACACGTACCGGTTGCCGTCGGTGATTCGTCTGCTTGAGTATCGGCGCATCCCGCATCAGACGCGGGCCCTCTCGCGCAAGAACATTCTGATGCGCGACCGTTACACGTGTCAGTACTGCATGCGCACGCTCCCGTCATCCGAACTGACGCTGGACCATGTGATCCCCCGCTCTCGGGCTGGTGAAACAAGCTGGGAGAACCTGGTCACCTGCTGTCACCCCTGCAACAACCGGAAGGGAAATCGCACCCCGGAGGAATCGGGTCTGAGGCTCGTCCGCCTCCCAAGGCCGTTCAGCCTGCACACCAGCCGACACCTGATGCGGCTTCTCGGCAAGGGTGACGACCAGTGGCGCAAGTATCTTTTCTATTGAACGGCGGGCGGCGGCTGGGGGCCCGGCGGCGACCCTGACGGGGGATGCGGCTTGCTTTCTTTCTTCGCAGCCGCCTTCACGGGACTGATGATGACGTGGGCGAAGCGTCCTTCCAGCCGGGGCTGGCCCTCGACCGCGCCCCACTCGGCCAGGTCCTTGACGAATCGCATTAGCAGGTTCTTGCCCAGGTCGACGTGCGCGATCTCGCGTCCCCGGAACTGGACTACCGCCTTCACGCGATTCCCTTCTTTCAGGAAGCGAATGGCGTGGTTCTTCTTGAAGTCGTAGTCGTGATCGTCGGTATTCGGACGAAACTTGAGTTCCTTTACCTGGATGACGTGCTGCTTCTTTTTCGCTTCCTGCTGCTTCTTCTTTTGCTCATATTGCCATTGGCCATAGTCCATGGCCTTGGCGACGGGAGGTTCCGCGGTCGGCGCCACCACAATTAGATCGAGGCCCAGTTCCTGCGCTCGACGTAGCGCCTGGGACGTCGGCAAGATCTCAACGGAACCGTCGGGAAATACGGCACGCACCTCACGAGCACGAATCGCCTCATTAACGTTTTCCCTGATTCTCGGGCGGCGTGGGATAAACGGTCTGCGTGGAATCATCGATAGTCTTTGTCGGAATGGGATCTCTGACATCCCATGTTCAACCTATCAAAGCACAAATTCAGCCCGGTTGCCAGAGGCAGGTTGCGCAAAAGCGGGAAGCTGTGGCCCACTGAAGGGTGATCGTGAGACTACTGACGCTTCTTCTTGCCTGGGCGTGTCTGACAGTTTCGGCCGCCGAGGGCGGCGCGGCGATTTACAAGCAACACTGTGCCGGTTGCCACGAACCGGAGACGGCCGGACAGACGCCCGACCGCAACACGCTTGCCCGCATGTCTTACGACGCCATTCTGACCACACTCGACACCGGCTCGATGAAATCCTTGGGGGCCGATCTAACGCCGGCCGAGCGTCGTGCCGTGTCACGATTCCTCGCACGGCGCGCGTCCGGCGGGCCGGCCCGGACAATGCGCCTGGACTACTTCCACACCGGAGACGCCCGGCAAGAGAGTTTCGCCGTGGACGGGCTTGTCTTGGAGGGACCGTGGCCGGGAAACCCAAGGCGTGCGCTCGACACGACCGGTCTCGGCAAGTATTTCTTCGAGATCGTCGACGGCGCCTCCGGCCGGGTGCTTTACTCGCGGGGCTTCGCCAGCATATTCGGCGAGTGGGAATTGACACCGGAAGCAAAGGAGAAGCGGGAGACATTTCACGAGTCGCTGCGGTTCCCCGCGCCGTCGAAGCCGGTTCGCGTTGTGCTAAAAAAGCGTGGCTCCCGCAACGAGTGGCGCGAGATCTGGTCCGTTCCGGTGGATCCGTCCGGACCTGCCGCCGAAAGCGCGGGTGTCTCATCGAGGGCGCGGGTGTGGGCCGTGACGAAGAACGGCGAACCACAAGACAAGGTGGACGTCCTGTTCCTCGGGGACGGCTACACGGCAGCAGAAATGGAGAAGTGGCACGGCGATGCACGCCGCGTGGCTGAACTGCTGTTTGCCGAGTCTCCATTCAAAGAGCGGAAACGCGATTTCAATATCTGGGCAATCGACACGCCGGCCGGCGAAAGCGGAGTTTCGCGGCCCTCCGACGGTGTGCGGCGGTCGTCTCCTATCGGCGCATCGTACGACGCGTTCGGTTCGGAGCGATACGTCCTTGTCTTCGACAACAAGCGCCTCCGGGAAATCGCCTCAGCCGCACCGTATGAGTTTCTCGCCATCATCGTGAACGAGCGCAAGTACGGAGGGGGCGGGATCTTCAACCTGTATGCAACCTCGGCGGCGGATAACGAATTCACGCCCTACGTCTTCGTGCACGAATTCGGCCATCATCTCGCCGGTCTCGCAGACGAGTACTACACGTCCGACGTTGCCTACGAGAGCAGCGCGGACAGGCCGGAGCCCTGGGAACCCAATGTCACCGCCAACCCGAAGGCATCCCGGTGGAAGGAACTGCTCACGCCGGGCACGCCCCTGCCGACCCCGTGGTCCAAGGACGAGTTTGAATCCTCCCAGAAAAATGTTCAGGAAGAGCGCCGTGCGATTCGGTCCGGGAACCAGCCTGAATCTGACATAGAAGCGCTTTTCCGCGAGGAGCGCGGGCACCTCACCCGTCTGCTCAAGGCCGAACGGTACGCCGGCAAGGTCGGCGCCTTCGAAGGCGCGATGTACGAACCGCGCGGATACTACCGCCCGCAGGTGGACTGCATCATGTTCACGAGAGACGAAGTAGGTTTCTGCGCGGTGTGCAGGCGGGCCATCGAACGGATGATCGGCCTGTACACCGGAGGCCGATGAAGATACCCGGACGGCGGCTCTGCCTTCTCCTGGCGATCCTCACAATGGCCGTCGGTCTTGCTGCGCAGCCGGGCGCCAAGCCGCGCCTGCTCATCCTGACGGACATCGGCGGAGATCCGGACGACACCCAGTCTA
>JAEHDI010000968.1 GCA_016880505.1 Bryobacterales bacterium
GACATGGAGAAGAATCTCGTCGAATTCTTCCCGTCCAGCCAACCGACCGCGGGACACTTCTCCCACAGCCAGCAACCGCATCGTGCCAATTGCCTCTTGCGGGACTGTGAGTGTGCCGCCGTAGGCAGGCACCGACGAGGCGGTGGCCGTAAGTGCCGGTGACGCCTGCTGGAGCAGGGCCGGCTCCTCACCCTGCCGATACCAGAAATAGCGCACGCGATGCACGCCCATCTCAGTTCCAGGATCAACGCGTGCCATGATGCCCTGCCCCGGTGCAACCACGACGTCCGCCGACGGTTCCCGTATCGTGAACGCCGGGATAGAGGTAGGAATGAGCCACAGACTCACAGTCATCGCTGAAATGAATCGTTGGAGAGACATCTTCCGGCTCCGCGCGCGGAGTATAGCAAGGCACTTACGGCTGGTCTATCTACGCCCTCGCATCGCTAGTGAGTCATGCCGCTAGGAACCGTTCGGTCACAACAGAAGGCCTCAAAAACCACACGAATCCTGGCAGCCGATCCCCACTTGCCTCCGTAACCCTAATGGTTATAAATAGTGATATCATGCAATCAGACGTTGGGAGGTTCATTCCGTGACCGCCGTTCAAATCGTCCTTATGTGCGCCCTGTTCATGGTCGGAGTCATGCCGAGCATGGCCACGCCGCCACATTTCGAGATCCTTATCGAAAACGCATCGCCGTATTTTTCCCCTTCCGCCGCAACGGTCACGACCGGCACGCCGATCCGATGGGACAACCCCACTCCCACAGAGCACACGATCACCCATGACGGCTGCATCACCGACGGCCCCTGCGCCTTCGATTCGGGCACGATGCCGCCCAACGAACGCTACACCGTACCAAGCCTGCCTCCCGGCCTCTATCCCTATCATTGCCGCGTCCATCCCATCATGCGGGGAACTTTGACCGTCACCGATTCCGCCGCCCCACCGCGAATCTAATTGATTGCCCGGCCGATTTCCTTCGTGTACCCTTCCGACCCTGATGTCGGGAATCACGCCCATGAAACCGACCGCCGCCATCCAGAACCCCCTCACCCTGACCGATGACATCCGGCAGCTGCACGCCTGGCGCATGCCGGACATGATCACCTATCAGCATGGTGCCGACGAATGGTGGCTCACGCCGCTGGATGACGCCCTTCCCCTGGTCCGCCTCAACCGTGCCGGCCTCGAACTGCTGACCGCCATGGACGGCCACATGACCGTCGGCGAGCTGTTGGACCGGTTCGGGAAATGGGTCTGCGGACCGGAGGGGCAGAACGGCTGCTGGCATCTGGAGCGGTGGTCGCTCCCCCACTACTCGCTCTGCTACTACGGCACCGAACCTCCGACTGGCGGGCATCGGCTCAACATCAAATGGGATTTGCTCCTTCAGCAGATCCGGGAAGGCTGGTCCGGACGGAAGGGATTCGAGGGCGGCGAACAGCTCGTTCAGTTCCATACCCGTGACATCTCGCAGCACGAAGGCCATTTCGACACGATCGAAACGACCGTCTCCCACCTGTTCCGCGAACCGAGCGACGCGCTACAGGGGCTGACCTACGGCCGAGTACTCGCTAAACATCTCCGGCAGCTCGGCTGGTGGACAACGAAGCCCCGCACCCTCATCGAAGTCGGGGGCGGTCTCGGCTATGTATCGCGCGAGATTGCCGCAGAATAATCTCCGGCTGAACGCAACGGCCTCCACTACATCTTTCTCGACCTGACTCCGCCGTTCGTCAAAGCGCAGCTTGAGCTTGCCGGCACGGCCGGGTGGCACTGCAGCGGCATGCAGGCGAATGCAGAATGGCTGCCGGCTCGCGACGCGAGCGTGGACATCGTCATCGACAATGAAAATCTCGCCGACATGACGCCAATCAATCTGTCCCGCGGAGAATTGCAAACCGGGAAAGGCCGCACGGCGGTGCATCAGGAAGCCATTGACTGGATCCGCCGCATACGCCTGCCGTTCGATCCGGCTCTCCCCGACGAGTTCGTCTTCAATCTGGGGCCTGTCCGATTTTTGTCCGAACTCTGGCGCGTGCTCAAACCGGGCGGCCGGGCAATCCTGATCGAGTTCGGAGTTGAAACCGGCTGGCCCGAGCCGGTCA
>JAEHDI010000969.1 GCA_016880505.1 Bryobacterales bacterium
CGAGCGGTTTTCAACCGGAAGACCTTCGATCTGTTCCGCGAGGTCTACCTCGACCACAACGGGGACCACAAGTTCTCCGAAGACGAGCGCATCACCCAGACTGAGCCGGGCCCGGGCGTCCGGATTACCGATCCTACGGGCCGCTCCATCTCCAGCCGATGGGCAAAAGTCGAAAGCTTCAAGGTGGAGGCCGCCGGACCGGTCCGTGTGGTGCTGGCCGTGAAAGGCGCCCTGTCGGACCCGGACGGCGATCGATTCCTGAACTATACGGCGCGGCTTCATTTCCAGGCCGGCAGCGGCATGGTGCGCGTCTTCTTTACTCTGGAGAATCCGGATCCCACGGTTCCGCTCCCGGGCGCGCACTGGGTGCTTGGCAGTCCGGGCGGCCGCTTCTTCGAAGATGCTTCTTTGCTCTCCCATCTGCGATTCGATGGTCCCATCCAGTTGTCGGTGGGCGACGGGCCAGACGACATCTTGGACCGCGTCGTGCTGACCGGCAAGGGAGGCATCTATCAGGATTCGTCCGGTGGTGACAACTGGTTCCACCGGAACCACATGAATCACGAAGGCCGTATTCCGCTGCGGTTCCAGGGTGCGCGCGCGTTTCTCGACGGCGTGGAACCGTACTCTCGCAGGCGTCCCGACGCATGGCTGCACGTCTCCGATCGCCGGTACGGCCTGGCCGTCGCCGTTCGCCACTTCTGGCAGAATTTCCCCAAGGCCCTGTCCGCCGAGCCGAACGGCTCGGTGCGGGTTGCGCTCTGGCCGGAAGAGTACGCCGGCGTCCACGAATTGCAGGGCGGGGAAAACAAAACGCACGAAATAGCGTTTTTCTTCCACACCGGGCGCCAAGGTAGCACCAGGACGGAAAACCGCGTCGCGACCGTAATGGGAGCCTTCCACCACCCCCTCTACGTGAGGGCGCCGGCCGAGTGGTACATCTCCACAGGCTTCTTCGACGACGCCGTTGTCTACGACGCGGACCGGTTCCCCGGCTACGAGCGCTTCCAGCAAGGGGCGCTGCTGTCCAAGGGGAACAACCTGAGGAACGATCTCGAAACCATCGACGAATACGGCTGGCGCAACTTCGGCGACACCTGGGCCAAGAATGAAACCGACAAGTCCGGCAGCCCGCACGAGGGACGGCCGGTGGTGAACCATTACAACCTCGAGTACGATCTCGGCTACGGGATGCTCTTCCAGAGCCTCCGCACGCTCGGCACCGAGCTGAGCCGCGAGTGGTGGGATTTCGCCGAAGCGGCCCTTCGCCACGAAAGCGACATCGACGTCTACCATTCGTTGAACGAGACAGGCTCGCGCGCCGTGTACAGTGGCGGCAAGTTCACCCACACCCAGCATGGCGTCGAGGCGGTCGACTCGACCCACCGTGGATCGCCGCGCATGACCTGGTTTGGATCTCTGCGCTGGCCGTGGGGCGCGGGGTCTTCGCCCGAATCGGGCCACTTCAACACACGTGGCCAGCTCTGCTACTACTACTTCACCGGCGACCGCCGCGTCCTCGAATCCGCTCTCGAACAGACCGAGCTCGTGTACCGGAAAGTCACAGAAAACCGCTTCGCCCAGATCGACAACCTGAGCCGTGAGGCGGGCAACAATCTCCAGATTCTCACCGACGCTTACCTGCTGACATGGCACGACAAGTACCGCGTGGCCGCGGAAAAAGTCCTCGCCACTACCGCTCCGGAGAAGCAGTGGTACACCACCGAGGACGGCCGCCGGAAGAATCCGGCCAAGGAGGTTTCCGGCTTCTGGACGTCGGCGCTCTGCATCGACTCCGCGGCGCGATGGACCGCCG
>JAEHDI010000970.1 GCA_016880505.1 Bryobacterales bacterium
CTCTGACCCAGGCGCCGCCGTCGAGGTAAATCACCTCGTTGTTGACGGGCCTGTAGTGACCTTCGTTCTGTTGGAGCGTGAGCACCCCGGGCCCGACGTAGGTTGCCCCGGCCGGTACCGGCGGCTTCGGCGGATCCGCAAAGATGAAGAGCGGGTCCGCGTCGTCACCGTTGAGAGTGATCCAGACCTTGTTGTTCTGGTTGAGAGTGAGCACCGCCTGGCCGCCGACGATCTGAACCGGAATTCCCTTGCTGTGGGGGCTCACCTCAATCGAGGTGACGGGCGCCCCGATCTTCGTGACCCTCACGTTGACCGATCCGGTCGTCCCGAAAGTCAGAAAGTTCACCGTCGGATAGGTGTTGTTATGCCAGTGGCACACGCTCTTCCGGGAGAATCCGTACACATACGCCGGAATCCAGCTCGACCCGTTGAAGACCTCCACCTGGTAGAGGCTGGATTGATATGCCCCACCGCCCGGTCCGGGATAAACCTCGACGCTGGCGGCGGCGACCGCGCAACAGAGGAACGCCGCCACGCATGACGTCAGCGCAGTCCAACGGACGGAACGCCTCGCCCGACTCACGATCGACTCTGCTCGCGGAGTCTATCGGAGGAGTGCGGAGGGGCAAAAGCCGGCCGATCCGCGCATGATGAACGGTCGATGAACGACCAATTCCCTGGCGCAATAGAAAAGCCCGGGAACGAGTCCCGGGCTTCCGAAAATGAACCCGGCGACGTCCGACTCTCCCACGCGGTCTACCGCTGAAGGCACTAACGCGCACAGCTGACCTGCACGAGTCAAATCAAGACGCCGACCACAGGCCGAGAACGACGCCTCACTGGCGGCGCCATGAGTCCCGGATGCGCTCGACCACGCGCTCGCCCGGTTCGGCGGGTGTTTCAGGCGGTACGATTTGGAAGCTCCTCGGAAGCTCCTCTCGTGCGTCACGTGTACCCCGCCAGGCGTCGTCCTCGGAAGAGAGCCGAACGGATCCAGACGATAGCGGCGCTCGGCTCGACTTGCAGGACTTCGTGCCTCGCATCTCGACCAACACGTTCTGATAAGCGGCGCGATCCTTTTCCGTTACCCAGCCGTCGAAACGCAGCGCGGCCCTTATCCCCGACCACGATTCCCCATCTTTACTACCGATTGTTCGCCTCTCTTGTCCGCACCCACGAGATCGCGGCGTCGCCGTTGGAAGAAGCTCGCACGCCCCGCGCAGCGAGGAATCCGGCAGCTCGAAGCGCGTCGAGATGCTCCCGCGTCGTAACGTACCAGAAGGGACCGACCGGCGGAGCGGACGTGAGATCGCCAACCGTCCGGCGCGGCAAGCGAGGTATCGGTACCCCACTCGAAGCGAAGAATTCGAAGACGAGAGGACTGGCGAAGACCTTCGGATCGAGAACCGTCGGAGCATTTCCCAGGGCGCGCCGCAATCGGCCGGCGGAACTCTCCTCCACGTTGAAAGAGTTGACGACCCTGTAGTCGTCGGGCCACGCAGTGAGGAATTGCAACGTCTCGCCGAGAAAGACGAGCGTGATTCCGAGCGCCCATACGAGGGCCGTACGCGCAGAAACCGCACGTGCGGCAGCCGGGATCCAGCGGTCGAAAGCGGCAGCAGACCAGATAGCGACGATCCCTGCGACGGGAAAAATCCTCAGCGTGTTCGGGACTCCGCCCGGACTCACAAGAAAACCAGCAAGGAAGGTTGTGCCGGCAAACAACCAAAGAAGAAGCTGTCCCTTGTTCCCCTGTCGCGCCTTTCTCCAACCAATCGCCGCTCCTGCGAGCGCCGCGACACCAATCACCGGGTGAACCTGGGGGCGACCGGGCAAGCCGTGGCGCGGATTAGGATCGGTCGTCCAAAGCAGAGCGCCCGTATGCTCGACCACGTTGTAGAGGAGGCGAAGCGGCGCCGCGAAGGGTCCGGCGCCGGTGCCAGGAGCCGTCATGAAGTTCGTTGGCCCGAGCAGCGAGATATCGCGGGTCCGACCGCCAAGCCACTCCGGGTATTCAAGGAATCCGAGACCATACGGCAGAAATGCAAGAAAGCAACCGAGGGCCGCGACCGCGACGATCTTCCGGTGTTGACGGACCTGGAGCAGCGCGAACACCCCGAGGCCTGCAGCAGCGGCCCAAGCGGACGGATGTGTATGGAGGGAGAGACCCACAAGAACTCCGGCCGCGGCGGCATAGGAAACCTTCCCCGTACGCAAGGCGGCGAGGGCCGCCGCCGCGCCGGCGAGAAGGAGGGGCAGCAGCAACGCCAGGGTCCAGCCCCATCGGGAGAAGATGAGCGGCCACGCGCCGAGGGTGAGCAGGACGGCTGCAATCAGCGCGCGACGCCTTCCCTCGACCTCCTTCGCCAACCAATAGACTGCGGGCAGGGACAGCGTTCCTCCGACCGCCGAGAGGGCGAGCATGCCCAGGTCGCCCGGCCCGAAGATCCAAAGAATCAGCGAACAGTAGTTGAGATAGAGGTTCGAAACGAGGGTGCTGTTGCCGCTCGCTCCCTCGATATCCAGCGGCCGGCCCCCCAACAAAGGCATCTGCCCACGCAGAGCGCCTTCCGCTTCATACGGAACGTCGATCCACGCCCCAGGCGGAATCTGTCGCGGCGCGATCCAGCGCAGAACGACGCCCACCACGAGAAGCGCGACGAGAAGAAGAGCGTGGCGGGCGCGCGAGCCACCTTCGGGGTGTTCGGGTAAGGCCACGGTCGACCTGGCAATCCACGAGAACACGAAGAATGCGGCACCCGCGAAAGCGAGGTCCTTCGCCCAGAGCAGCGCGACGTACGGCCAAGACGCACCTGTCCACCAGAAGAGAACCGAGAAGCGGTCACGTTGCGCGAAGAAAACGAACGTCTGGACCGCGGCGAAGAGACCGATGCCGACGCCGGTGTTCTCCAGGTCTTCTGATCGGTTCATAGCGCACGTCGCATCGTCTCACCCGATTCGGCCAGAACAGAAAAACAAAAAAGCCCAGGGACGAGCCCTGAGCTTTCCAAAATGAATTCCCCGGCGACGTCCTACTCTCCCACGCGGTCTACCGCGAAGTACCATCGGGGCTGAAGGGCTTAACTGCCGTGTTCGGAATGGGAACGGGTGTGGCCCCTTCGCTAAGGTCACCGGGAAAACTTGTTTCCCTGACGATCAAGAGAGTCGGTTTTTTCGATTCGCGCTTTAAATATTTTATGGTCAAGCCGCACGGCCGATTAGTACGGGTCAGCTTCACGCCTTGCAGCGCGTCCACACCCCGCCTATCAACGTGGTCATCTCCCACGGGCCTTCAGGGGATTGCTCCCGGGAAATCTCATCTTGAGGAAGGCTTCCCGCTTATATGCTTTCAGCGGTTATCCTTTCGAACATCGCTACCCGGCCGTGCCGCTGGCGCGACAACCGGTGCACAAGAGGTTCGCCCCTCCCGGTCCTCTCGTACTAAGGAGGGATCCTCGCAAATTTCCTGCGCCCACACGAGATAGGGACCGAACTGTCTCACGACGTTCTAAACCCAGCTCACGTACCGCTTTAACCGGCGAACAGCCGGACCCTTGGGACCTGCTTCAGCCCCA
>JAEHDI010000971.1 GCA_016880505.1 Bryobacterales bacterium
ACAACGTTCCGCCGTTGGCGATCGAGGAAAGCATCGCCGCCAGTTGCAACGGTGTGAGAGAGATCCCCTCACCAAAGCTCGTCATGATGCCGAGATTCACATTCCGCGGAGGCACGGCGGGGAAGACCCCGGGCTGCTCGCCGATGATGTCCAAGCCGGCCTTCTCGCCAAGACCGAACAATCGCGCGTAGTGACTGAACCGGTCGAAACCGAGCTTATTGCCCAGATGGGCGAAAAAGGGATTGTCGGAACGCGCCAGCGCTTCGGTGAGGGTGAGCCGCTTGCGTCCGTACACTCGCATCACCGTGTTGTTCTCGATAATGCCCTCGACGAGAGCCGCCATGGCAACCGGAACCTTGATGATGGAGCAGGGCTGGAAGCCGCTTTTCAGCGCAAGGCGCTGGTTCACCATCGAGAGGACGCGCCCGGTATTCGGATCGACCACCACCACCGCGCCGTTGTAAGGCCCGAGCGCTTCGACGGCCGCGCGACGTACGACCGGATCCTCACCGTCAATCAAGTCGCCGATAGTCGAATCCGCGAACGTCGGCTCCGACCACGGGCTATACGAGATGCGGGTGCGCCGAACCCGAGTCCTCGAGGGCGTTCGCGAAGTCGTCGAGCGGCGGGCAGTCGGACTCGAGACGGGCTTGCGCGCCGCGGTGACGGTCGACTTCTTCACCGCCGTCGCCGACTTGCGGGTCGTTGCTCGCTTCTTCTTGGTCTGGGTCGCGGCGAACCCAGTCGTCACGAGCAGAAGGCTGATCGCAACAATGAGAAAACGGTTGAAAATCGCTCGGCGCATTAAGCCTGTCCGGCGCGCAATAGATATTCTCCAGAGCCTGGGTCGATGTTGGGTTTTGAGGCCCGACAACTAGTATTGTGCGGGATTTCCGTACACACAGTCAAGATTAACTTCAGTTATCCGGTAGGATTCCGGAGCCGCTCAGGCGGCTGTCCAGCCGCCGTCGATAGTGATGACCGATCCGTTGACGAAACCGGCCTCCGGCGAGCTGAGGTAAAGAGCGAGGTGCGCGATCTCGTCAGGCCGGCCGAGCCTGCCAACGGGCTGCCGCTGGTTCAATTCCGCGCGGATCTTTTCCTTTTCGTGCTTATGGTACTTCTCCAGGTACGCCTCGACGAACGGCGTGTCGACGGTGCCGGGACAGATACAATTCACGCGAATCTGCGTGGGGTAGTCGACAGCGAGCTGACGGGTCGTGGCCACGACCGCTCCCTTGGTGGCGCAGTACGCATAGCGGCGCTTGACGCCGACCAACCCCGCCACCGAGCCAATGTTCACGATCGAGCCGTGTGAGGCCAGCAGCAGCGGCAGTGCGTATTTCGTCACGAGGTACATGCCCTCCACATTGACGCGGAGGAGTCGCTGGAAATCCGCGAGGCAAGTCTCTTCGATGTTGCCGACGAGGCCGATGCCGGCGTTGTTCACCAGGACATCGAGCGCGGAAATGCTGGCGAACATTTCGTTTACCGCACTCTCGTTAGTGATGTCGCAGATCAGGGGAGATGCGTCCGGCAGTTCGGCGGCGAGCGTTTCGGCGCGTTGCCGGTCGATATCGACGATAAGGACAGAGGCGCCGGCGGCGGCGAAGGCGCGCGAGGTCGCTTCGCCGATGCCGCTGGCTCCTCCGGTTATGAGGGCTTTGCGCCCGTCCAAACGGAAAGGAGTGCTCATCGGTAGGATTGTACTCCCGGCGGCTTGGACCGCCGCGGGATCAACGTTTGCCGCCAATCTTGATTCCGCGGCTGGCGATCAGCAAAGCGGAAGAGTTCGCGACCTCGCCGGCCTCCGCGATCACCGTGACGTCAGTGATGTCGGCTGCTCGCGGTGCGGCTTCGGCGTTCCCCTTCAGTTTGAGGTTGACGCGCGTATCGTCCACACGCTCGACTCCGGCGAGCGTCACTCCCGCCGGAAGATTCTCCACGGACCAGCTTCGCGGATTCAACCATTCGACAAACTTGCCATTGCGAAGGGCTGCCTGAATCGTCTTGCCGTCTTCCTTGCCCTGGAAGATCGGCTCCGGCTGCGAGAGTGAAATCGCAGGCGCCTGAGGATTCCGGCGGTAGTAGCGCACATAGTCCACGGTCCAGTACGC
>JAEHDI010000972.1 GCA_016880505.1 Bryobacterales bacterium
CATGCTACAAGGACGAGTTCGTGCCGGAATCCATCCTTTCCATGCTCGCGGCGATGCGCGTGTTGCTCTGCAGTCGAAGTGACACGGCCCTCGAAGTCCTCGCTCTGTGGCAGGCCTCCCGTACTCAAACGCAAACGGCGACGCCCAACATTGATGTTCCTGGGCACCAGGCGGCGTTCCTCCTCGGAAGTTCGGTCGTGCGGCGAGCATGGATACGGGCGCCGGCGAGTTCTCTTCGCTAATTAACGCCTCGAGGCGCGCGGATCCGCAATTGGCTACGAGCAGGCCGCCACGAAGAAACAGGTCACAATTTCACGACTTGGTGCTTCTTGACCCATTCCGGGTCAATGTCGACCCCGAATCCCGGACCAGTAGGAACCTTGATCTTCCCGCCAACTACTCTTAAGGGGGATGTCTTGCATTCGAACCGTACGTTCGTTTGCAGCCCTTTGAATTCGTGATGGGCTCCGGCGTTCGGGACAGCGGACACAAACTGAATGTTGTAGAGGTATCCCAGTCCGCCGCCGGACATGTGCGGGGTGATGCTTTTCCCAAACGCAGCCGCCATGCGTGCAACTTTCATCGACCGAATCAATCCCCCGAAGTAGTAGTTATCGGGCTGCACAATGTCGAGGCCATCGTTGGCGATAAGCCAGCGAAACCCATAGAAACTGTTATCCTGCTCGCCGTTGGCAATCGGTATTGTCAGCGCGTCGGCGACCTGTTTGATCTCCTCGATGTGGTCGAACATCACTGGCTCTTCGAAATATCTGTACTTATACTCTTCCAGCAACTTGCCGACGCGGATGGCTTCCGGCACCGAGTAAAAGCTGTTCGAGTCGGCATAAAGCGCCATGTCGTCGCCGAACGTCTTGCGCACGAGCGGAATCATCCTCTCGGTCCTTCCGGGAGGACCAACGGCATCCATGTCCGTGGTCATGAACATGAGCCCGCCCACCTTAATCTTGAGCGCGCGCGCTTCCGGATACTCGGCGACGGCCTTCTTGATGAGTTCGATCGATTCCTCTACCGGCTTCTCGCGCCATTCAGTGGCTACGTACACAGCAACTTCGGGATTGTGGATCTCTCCGATCAGCTCGCCGACAGGCTTCTTGGCGATGCGGCCGAGCATGTCGAGAATTGCGAACTCGATCGTGGCCAGGGGCAGGCCGAGAGCGATGCCGTTATATCGGAAGTTGAAGCCATAGATGTAGACCCTCTCCAGGATCCGGTCTAACTCGCGTGCGTCCTTCCCGAGAAAGAAAGGCTGCAGGTTGTGGACGAAAATCGGAAACAGCGTGCGCATGCCGCTGTGGCCGACGGAGATGCCTTCGGCTCCGTCCCGGGAACGCACCCGGCACAGGAAACTGTTGTTCAAACGAAGCAACTCAAGGGTTTCGATGATGACCGGTGTGGCAAAGAGCTGCTTCTTCAGCACGGGTTGTTTCAGTATTTCGTCGAGTTTGCCATAGCGGGAATTCAGTGCCGGGGAAGCCGAACCAGGCGACGCGGGCTCAGAGCTTGCTGAGCGGCTGCAGGACAAGGCTAACGGTAGGGAAGCCAAGCCTCCGCCAAGGGCGGCTGAGGTGAATTCACGACGACTAACTGTCATTGGTTGGATCTCCTGGTTTCAATCGTTCGGGACTTGAAGCAATTGTTCGTGGCCGTGCGCGGACCTATAGCGCCGACCGCCGGCTGCCACCCGAGGTGTTCGTACTCTCCCAAATGCCCTGCCCGGACCTAGGAGGCAGCGCCGGATTTGCATGACAACACGAATTTCCGTTTTCGACGCCTGGCCTCAGCGGAATTATACTCCTGCCTGCGTCAGGATCTGGCAACCAGACGCTCCACCAACCACAGCCGGACTGCCCCGGCCAAGCGACGGCTACTGTGTCAACTTGACGACGCCGTCGTCGGGTACCGTTCCCGAGAACACGGCGAAGTCGCCGGCCACCTTCCGGTCGAAACCGGGCGTGACGGGTTGAATCTGCTGCCCCGCTTCATCCACATACAGCTCAAGGGGCGAACCGGGCACGGCTTTCACCTTGAAGTCGAATTTGGGACCCGCGGTGACTTCGTCGGCGCCGCGGAACCAGACCAGCCTCGGGCCTTTGCGTTCTGGCTCGATCAATAAAATCAGCGGATCGTCGTTGGTCAACTGTACCGGAACCTCC
>JAEHDI010000973.1 GCA_016880505.1 Bryobacterales bacterium
ATGACGCTGAAGAGGATTCGTTCCGCCGCCCGTCCCTGATGTGTCGGAATGACGTGCCGGAATCCGGTCAGGTCCTCGACCGCCGCCTTCATCCGATAGAAACTCTCGCTGCCGGCGTACGACTCGTCGCCGCGCATCATCGCCGCCCACTGCTCGGTGGACATTGCGCTGGTTCCCGAATCGGTCAGGAGGTCAATGAGGATATCGCGCGCGTCGATCAGGAAGAGGTTGTAGCCGGCCCGCTCCAGAAAACGCTCACGCTCCTCCCGGGTGGTGTGGCGAAGGGGCTCGACGCTCTTGATGCGGAACGGTTCGATGATCGTCTTCACACGAGGGAGTCTACCACCGGCCGCGAGTGACGGCGTTTCAGGAACTCCGGGAGACGAGCTTGGCGATGAGAAGCCACCGCAGCACACCACGCGGCTGCGCGCCGAACTGCTCCATGAGGATCGATGCCATCGCGCCTTTCTTGAGGTCAACCTGAAGCGACGGTGCTCCCAGCAGGTAGGCGACGGTCTGGCTCAACAGGGGCTCGTGGCCGGAAACAAGCACTTCCGAAGACTGCCGGTAGAGGCGGAGCTCATCCCAAACATCCTCGGGAGAAGAGCCGGGCTCCAAGGCCTTGGTCCGGATCAGCTCGCCCTCGTAGCCTAGCACCTCGGCGGCGACTTCCGCTGTCTGCACCGCCCGCAGGTATGGACTTGTCAGGATCACCGCCGGAGCGACTTGCGCGGCTTTCGCCGCGCGCAGCACACCGAGCAGCTTCTTCCTTCCGTCGACGGTCAGCGCCCGGTCCGTATCCTTCATGGTTCCGCTGGCGTCCTCGGCGATTCCGTGCCTGAGAAGATGGATCAACATGTCGCTGGCCGTTTCCGAGACCATTTTGGCATACTGAGGTGTTTCCTCCCGGGAGGCGCATGTCCCCCACACAACAGACTGAGTCCTTCTTTGGACGAGCGGCTTTTTGGCTCACCGGCGGCGCGGCCGTCTCGGTGCTCTTTTCGATTGCCGCCTGCCAGATCCTGATCGCACTCGCCTTCGCCGCGCTGCTGCTCTCGGACGCGAAGCTCCGGCTACCACCCGTACGTTTACCGCTCGCACTCTTCATCGCCGGGACTATCGTTTCCCTCCTTCTTTCGGACGATCCTTCGGCGGGCCGGCCCCAGCTCCGGAAGTTCTTCGTCTTTCTGATGCTGCTCATCGTTTACTCGACCTTTCGCGAACTCGCGCAGATCCGGCGCCTCGCGCTCTGCTGGGCGGGTGTGGGGGCGTTAGTGTCCGCCCGCGGGCTCGTGCAGTTTGCCGAAAAGTACGGAGAAGCGCGATTCCGCGGCCAGAATTTCTACGAATACTACGTGGGCGAACGCATTACCGGCTTCATGAGCCACTGGATGACGTTTGGCGGCCAGATCATGATCGTACTGCTGTTGCTGGCGGCATTCGTCCTGTTTTCTCCGATGGGCCGGCGCAAGCTGCTCTGGTTCTCCATTCTCTGCGCGGCGCCGATCTCTGCCGCCCTCCTTTTGGGGTTCACGCGAAGCATCTGGATCGCCACCGGCGCCGCCGGGTTGTACCTGCTCTGGTCCTGGCGCAAGATCGCTCTGCTGGCCGTGCCGGTGCTGCTTCTGGCCGGAATCTGGTTTTCGCCGGATTCGGTGAAAAGCCGGTTTGTCTCGATGTTCAAACCTCGCCGGGAGGACGATTCCAATCAGCACCGGATCGTCTGCTGGCGCACGGGATGGGAGATGATCAAGGCCCATCCGTGGTTCGGGCTCGGCCCCGAACAAGTGAAGAATCAGTTCAATAAGTACGTCCCGCGGGACATTTCCTGGCCGCTGCCCGCCGGCTGGTACGGGCACTTGCACAACATCTACATTCACTACGCGGCTGAGCGAGGCGTGCCGGCGACGCTGGTGCTCATCTGGCTACTGGTCAAGATCCTGTTCGATTTTTTGCGCGCTCTGCGGCGCATTCCGCCGGGTCCGAACGACGCCCGCTTTGTCCTCCATGGCGCAGTCGCGGTCATGATTTCCATTCTCGTCAGCGGTGTCTTCGAACTGAACCTCGGCGACAGCGAGGTCCTGACCCTGTTTCTCGCCGTAGTGGCCGCCGGATACGTGGCGCGCGACCACGTGTTGCAGGAGGCGTCCGTTGGCTGATTCGCTTCGCGGGCGCGAGATCGTTCTGGCGGGAGGTTCGGGCGGGCTCGGCTCGGCGACGGCGGAACTTCTGGCCGCGGAGGGCGCACGGCTGGTCGTCAGCTACCGCGCGAACGAGGAGCGTGCATCGCGGTTGCG
>JAEHDI010000974.1 GCA_016880505.1 Bryobacterales bacterium
GATCCTCGAGGTATCGCTTCATATCAGCCAGCAAGATGCCTCGCCGGTCCGGCTTATAGAGCTGCTGGTACACTTGTTCGGGCGATGGGGTCGCGGCAGGCTGCTTCGCTGGCCGGCTGCCCCAGTAATGCGCCACCATCGCGACGCTGGCAGCCCCGCACCCGTTCTTTTGCTGCGCGAAGAACGGAACGTCGAGCCGCTGGTTTGTGGCCCCGGCCACCGTGACAACACAGATCGCAGCCGCGAGCAGATGGCGTAACACGATTGCCTTCTTCACTTGGCGATCAGCACGATCACCGCGGCTGCGAGCGCGATGACGATGTAAGTCAGGTGCTCGTTGGACAGCGACCCGCCCACAACCTCCGGACCGGGCTCTTCTGCGCGTGCTGACAACTCCGACAGTTCGTCCGCGGTAAGCAACTCTGGCGAGCCCGTGCTCGCACTGGCAGGAGCGGAAGTCGCTGTCGCCTGTTCAGGCGCTGCCGGCGAATCAGCGTTGCCCGGCAATGAACTGGCCGCTTCCGTCGCCCTCCCCACGGGGGCTACAAGGGATAGACAAAGGACAACCACCAGGATCTTCCAGAGCGGCTGCAACAACGGAAAGTGCCTCATGATTTTCTCCAGTCTCTTATTCTTCCAAAACACGTCCCACAGCGCCACCGGACCCGGACGCAGAGCCACCCGCGTCCCGGGAAAGTTTTACCGGGCGCTGGCCGGAAGTTTCACAATGGAACGCCTCAGCCGCCTTCTGTTTCCAATGGCTTACAGGCGTCCACGAATCACCTCGCACGCAGCTTGCCGCTGGCGTGAGTTCCCCGGGCAGGTCCGCCTCCGCTGCTTCGGAGCCCCCAATACTCAGTGAGAACTCGGCATATCTCAAAGGCCATCAATCACTTGCACGATGACCTGACTTTACGATGCCTTTGACCGCATTTTGACGCCGCGTGTATGGAGGTAGCGTCTCCCATGCCGCAAGCTCGATCTCGCTATGGCACTCGCAACGGCGGGATCGGGAAACCAGAAAGCCCTGCGGCGTCTCATTGCCGGCATCCTTCTGCTAGGTGGCTCGTCCGGTTTCGGTGCGACCCCAGCCCCGCTCCGGCAGATGACAGTACGCGTCTACGACTACTCCGGGGTACCAGCGAACGTCCAGGCGGCAGCCAGAGATGGAGTCGCCGCGATCTTCCGCCGTGCGGGTGTGGAGCTGATTTGGGTGGACTGCCCCATCACGGCACCCTCGGAGACTCGTCCCGCCGCCTGCGATATCGGCCCGGTCCCCGGCCTGTTGACGTTGAAGATCGTCCCCGAGTCCATGGCCGGAGGCTTTCGCTTGCCTCGGGACAAGTTCGGCCTCGCTGTCCGCGAATATGGCGCCTACGTCTTCTTTGACCGCCTGCGCAATCACACTGCAGCCAAATCGCTGCTGCTGCCGCCCATTCTGGGCATCGTCACCGCGCACGAGCTGGGCCATCTCCTTCTGGAGAAGGGTCATTCAGCCGCAGGGCTCATGGCGGAAGGTCTGCTAAGCACTCAGTTTCGGGACGCGGAAAAAGGTGTCTGGCCCGCGTTCACCCTGGACCAGATCGCATGGATACAGCGGCAACCGAAACCGGCGCTGGTCGCGGGTGCCGGGATCCTCCCCTCGGGATGAA
>JAEHDI010000975.1 GCA_016880505.1 Bryobacterales bacterium
CTTTTACGAGTCCCATATCCGGACAGCTACATCCCGAAATTGAGACTTCCGCCTGACGGTCGCGGTTCGACCACGATTCTCTTACAGGCCATCTTAGCTACCTCCTGCTACGGGATCTGCAGGCTGTCCGCGATGAATTTCAGCGTTTGGGGCTGACGGAAGTAGTTCGTGTGATGCACGGTGTCGTTGGTTTTGAAGTCCAGGACGCGGCTTGCCGGCGGAGCGGACAACGGAGGTAGCTCCGTCATCGAAGCGGTGTCCACCACCAGGTCGTTCTGGCCGTCGAATACGAGAGTGTCCAGAGCTACGTCCACCAGCCTCTCCTTCGGCGAAACGAAGTAGCGCCAGAACGCCCAGCCGGGGCTGCTCGGCTCGAAGTTCGACCGGACGGCGAAATACTCGGCCGGGGGGCTGGCCGGGTCCTGGTTCAGCCGTGACAGCTCCGGGTTGTTCCCGATCCGCGACATGGCCGCGAGGCCCGGGATCATCGCCACCGCGGCGTCCACCATCGGCGAGGCCGCTGCCAGGCTGGACAATGACGACAGGACGCGAATCAGCCCGGCGGCGACGCTCAGGAACGGTATCACCGCGGAAGCCGCGTCCGCGGCCGGCGCCAGTACGCGGCCGACGTTGGTCAACAGACTGAGGCCCGCGCGCAATCTTGGCGGAGCGGCCAGGCTGGTGCCGTTCAGCGGGCACCCCACCAGTACCGCCCGCCGGCCCCTCTGCTTGCGGTCGAACGCCTCCATCCACCAGCGCGTCACCAGGCCGCCGCGGCTGTGACAGATCACATCCACGTCGGCGCTGGAGGCGTCGAACAGGCGCGCCAGGTCCAGGGCGTTCAAGACCGGGCTGACCGAGATGGTCGGGTGGTCGAAAGTCAGGACCTGGTTGTAGTGTGCTGCCGCGCGGTCCAGAAGCGCCTGGCCGCCGACCGTAGCCCGCAGCTCGCCGACAACCGCGTCGGTGTTGCTGAACGTCCCGTGGACGATCAGCAGAATGCGCCCCTTGCCGGCCGGCTTGTCGATCACCGCGAGGTTGCCTCCATCCCATTGGCGAAGCCCACGCGCCGGGGTCAGCTTCAGGTCCATCTTCTCGAGAAAGGCTCCGACCTTAGAAGGCTCGAGCTTCTCGAACTTGAACTGCTGCACGATCTCGCCGCCCGGCCCTTCGGCCCGGCGGCCCCTGCGGCGGCGCAGCGCAGGAGAAGAAACCGCCGCTCCCTCCTGCCAGAGCAGGACGCCGTCCACCTCCACCAGTGTCATCATCCCGACAGGGTCGGCCAGCGCTTCGCGGCGTCCGCGCCGGAGTTGGCTGATAGAGATCTCGGCATCGAACTCGCGGTCCGGCGTGAAGATGTCGAGCTCGTCCACCGCCTGGTTCAGGTTGTTCACCAGGAGGCGATTCATCTCCTGCCGTTCGTCGGCACTCGGGACAGGTGGCGTCATTTTCGAATCCCCAGAACGGGCAGTGGCGTGACCTTTTGCCGCCGCGCGCGCAGCACATCGACCATGAACTGAAAATCGCGCTTGCTTCGCAGGTTCTCGCCGCCCGACTCGACGGCCTCCCAGAATCCCCGCTGCTGGGTGAGCCACACGCTTTCGAGCGGCACCAGATCGCCGCGGCGGACGAGCTCGACCACGTTGGCATATCCCTCGGCGCCGAGCATCCACGGCTCCGCTCCGGCCGCGTCCGGGACCATCCGTTCGTCCGGAGGCTCCTCGGTCTGTTCGAACGTCTTGACATAGAAGCGTTCCCAGAACTTCTCGTGCGCACGGTCGCTGCGCCAGTAGCCGGGGAAGGCGTGGCCTTCCAGAAGGAAGACCACCGGGTAAATGTCCACGTACTCCAGACAGGAGGCGAGCAGCAGCGCCAGGTCGATGCAGGTGCCGTGGCGGCTCTCGATGATGTCCGCTGGTGTGCGGAGCCGTTGTGCGGAGTCGGTGAAGGTCGGGGGCGGATTGATGTAGCCCAGACGGTACTCGTTCAGCAGCGCCGACCATAACGCACGCACCTGGAGGTCGACTCCTTCGTATGGGTCATCCGAATTCGCATCGACGCTTTGGTACCCGTCGAAGCCGGCGCCGGAGTCGTCGGCCAGCGACATCAGGTACCGCTGTGCCGCGTCGATGATCCGCACCACTGCCGGGTCCCGCGGCATCACGAACGACGGCAGCCACACGCGGTTCAGATCGTCGTCCTGCCATTCGTCGATCGGCAGAAGGGTCACCGGATACGTGTCGCGGAAGACGTCCTGGCCTCCGCAGGACACGTTGACAAACACACAGGTCTGGACGCTCTCCCGAATCGAACGTGCCAGTTCCGAAGTAAGTGGAACCTTCACCAGATCCTTCTGGTCCTTGATCGGATCCTCGAGGTCGAAGGAACTCTGGTAGCGCAGACTTTCCGGACCGGCCTGCAACACGACCTCGACGCTCACACCGCTCAGCCGGCCGGGAGGGTACTTGCGGATCTGGAAGGTGTCGAACAGCGGGCGGTCATTGTGAAGCAGCGAGTAGTTCAGCTTATCGAGCGGCTCCACTTCGACGGTGACGATCTCGCGGACCCCGCCCTGGGCAGGGGGCGGAACCTGGACGGCGCGTCGATGGTCGTCGCGGAAGCGCTTCTCCAGCTCGTCGGGCGCCTCTTCGAGCCCGAGCAACGGCGTGGCGCTCCAGAGTATCACGCCGGTGCCACGAAGCTTGGAGCTTTGGCCCCGGAGTGAGTTCCGCGCCCACTTGAAGGCCTGAAGGATGTTCCATCCCGAAAGCTTCCACGCGCGATAGAAGTTTGTGTAGAACAGCTCGGCGAGAAAATCGTCGATATCGTC
>JAEHDI010000976.1 GCA_016880505.1 Bryobacterales bacterium
CACAGCAGCGCGACGGTCTCTGCCCGGGTGGCGAAATCGGCAGACGCAAAGGACTTAAAATCCTTTGGTGGGCAACCACCGTGTGGGTTCAATTCCCACCCCGGGCACCAACAGAATAGCGGGGCTAACGAGAATGCCGCCGGCTGAAGGGGCTGCGCTCACGGCCGACGAAACAGATTCTCAGCTCTCCCGGACGAACATGCGGATGAGCGAGAAGCAGCACGCCGCCACGAGCGCGGCTGCAGGGATGGTAAAGATCCACGCCCAGATGATGTTGGCCGCAACGCCCCATCGCACGGCCTTTACCCGCCGGATGGAACCAACACCCGCGATCGCGCCCGTAATCACATGTGTGGTCGACACACCGATGTGAAGATGCGTGGCTAGCAAGATGGACGTGGCTGCCGCTGCTTCAGCGCAGAAGCCACCGCGCGGGCGCAAGCGAGTCAGCCGGACTCCCATCGTGCGTACGATGCGCCAGCCACCCGTCAGCGTGCCCAGCGCGATGGCCCCGCAGGCGCTGAGCATGACCCAGACTGGCACTTCGAACTTCTCGAGATATCCGCCGGTCACGAGTACGAGGGTGATGATGCCCATCGTTTTCTGAGCGTCGTTCGTGCCATGGGCGTAGCTGTAAACCGCCGCTGAAAAAAGTTGGAGCTTCCGGAAGTAGACATCCATCTTTCGCGGCGTTGATCTCCGAAAAAGCCAATAAATACAGACCATCAGCAGGTACGCGAGCACCAATCCAATGATGGGAGAGGCGACCATGAAAAAAAGGGTGCCTATCCAGCCCTTCCACAGGATGACATCGGCGGCATGGGCGACCCCTTTGAGGTGGGCAACGTGCGCCATGGCTGCACCGGCATAACCTCCGAACAAGGCGTGCGAGGAACTTGTGGGCAAGCCGAGCCACCAGGTGAACAAGTCCCAAATGATGGCGCCGATCAGGCCGCAGAGGATCACGTAGGGCGTCACCATGGTCATGTCAACCATCCCAGCGCCCACGGTGTGCGCCACCCCGGTGCCAAAGCTGAAGACTGACGCGAAGTTGAAGAAACCGGCCCACAGGACGGCTTGAAATGGGGAGAGCACGCGAGTAGCAACGACGGTCGCGACGGAATTGGCTGCGTCGTGAAAGCCGTTGATGTAGTCGAAAATCAGCGCTGCCGCAACGATGATGACAACCAGTGGCCACATGGCGATGGCGGCAGCCTAACTATTCTTCACGACAACGCCCTGCAGCGCATCGGCCACATCTTCGCATCGGTCAGTTGTGGCCTCCAGAACCTCGTAGACTTCTTTCAGCTTAATGAAAGCCATCGGATGAATGTCGCTTCGGTAGAGCTCGGCTAACACACGGCGAACCAGCAGATCCGCCACGCCTTCCAGACGGTTGATCTCCACGCAATGTTCCAGAAGCGCTTTTCCGTCGTGAAGTGCCTGGAAGGCCAGGGCGATCGAATGAGAACAATAGTTCACAATCTCACAGAGTTCGACAACTGCCGGCGGAATCGGCTCGACGTTGTGAGCCGTGAGCTGATAGGCGGCATCTTCGATACCGTCGAGAACGTCGTCCAGACTCGATGAGAGCGAGTGAATGTCTTCCGGATCGAGAGGAGTAATGAAGGTCTGGTTCAGGCGGGTAAGAATGTCGTGGATTACGTCGTCACCGTCGTGCTCCAGCCGCTGGATGACTTCGCAGGCCGCCGCCATTTTCGCATTGCCTGCCTTCACACCTGTCAGAAGCACATCCGACGCCTGCGAAATCAGGCGTACCTGCTTCAAAAAGAGCTGAAAGAACTTCTCGTCCCTGGGTATTAGTCTCATGTTCGCTCGGGCCGAAGAGACCTTCGCTCGGACACTGGAACAAAAGACTCTATTCTCTCGTCTTCCGAGCGCGGGGTCAACGCTGCGACAGTAACGCTCGGTTGCCCTTGCAAGAACACGTGGCCTGCAAGACCAGCACGGCAAGCGCGCCGTCAATGAGGAACCGCTCGCCGATGGGAGCGTTGACGGTATCTAAAGAACCCCCCTGCGGCCGGCCTTTTCTTCCCAGTGGGGGAAGAAACTTCCGCGGGGTTCGGCTGCAACGGACTGGCCTCTCCACACATTCTCATCGGCTTAGCGGCGTTCTCGTTTGGCCGCTCGCGTGCTGTAATAATATGTTTAACTCTTCACGAGGACGGAATCATGAGCATGTGGAACAAACGCGCATCCGATGACGACCATCCCCGCGCCGAGCAGCGCCGCCCGGCATCGCCCGCGGAGGTAATGCAGGCGCCCCCGCCACCGCCGGCTCGTTCCGCCGCGGACACTCAGCGGCGTCCCGCGGCCATCGGCCAGTCAATGGTGGTCAAAGGGGAGATCCTGAGTCGCGAGGACCTTTCGATTGACGGCGAGATGGAAGGGAAACTCGACGTCGGTCAGAACCGTCTCACGATCGGTCCAAACGCGAAGATTCGCGCCTCGATTCGCGCCCGCGAGGTCGAGATCTACGGTGCCGTGCACGGCAACGTCGAGGCCAGCGACCGCATCATTCTTCGGAAGAACTCGCGACTGACCGGCGATCTCAAGATGGCGAGCGTGGTCATCGAGGACGGCGCCTTCTTCAAAGGCAGCATCGACATCACACAGCCCCAGACCGCGAAGACGGCTGCTGCCCCTGCGTCCGGGCAACCTTCCTCCGTTTCGGCCTCCACGTCCGGCTGATGGCGTCTCAGGGCTTCACGAACCCGTGGTGAAGTCCCATGTAGTACGGCAGCAGGAACGCCGCGCCGTCGGAGAGCGCGTTCCCCCCACCGCCTGTATTGAGCCGGAACGGGTCGTGATTCCAGTATTCGACACAAGTGCCGGCAAGGGCCTGAACGGTGACCCACCGCCCACCTGAGAGCCGCGCTAAGCTTTTGGCGGCGACCGTCAGCACTTCCGTGTCGGGCAGGCCTTCCGCATTCGTGTAGAAGGTGCGCGTCTCGACCCACGGAGAGACCGCACCAGCCGAAGCGGCTGTAAAGACAAGTGTAAGAAGACACAGCCATCCGCGATACGTACCCATAGTCACGCTCTGTTTCGGAGATAATACCGCCTCGGAGAATTTACGGGCGGACGCCTTCGACGTTCAGCCGGATACGGTAGAGACTCGTCCGGGCGGTAGTATAAAGCGTTTTGCCGTCGGCATCGCCCCATGCGCAGTTGGCCGGCGTCTCGGGGAGCCGGATTGTGCCGAGGTGTTTTGCTGTGGGAGAGAAAATCCAGACGCCACCCGGTCCGGTGCAGTAAAGGTTGCCCCGCCTGTCCACCTTCATGCCGTCGGGCAGCCCTTCCTCCGTGCGACGGGTCACATCATAGAAAACGCGGCCGTTGGCGATAGTTCCGTCTTGCTTCACTTCGAATCGCATCCAGATCTTTCGCGCCGGGTCGGAGTTGGCGACATAGAGATATTTCTCGTCCGGAGAAAAAGCGAGGCCGTTCGGGCGTGTCAACTCTTTCGACAGCAACTGGAGCGCGCCGCCGGCGATCCGGTAAATGCCGTTGAATGGCAGCTCTTTTTTCGGATCCTGGTCCTCCTTTGGAAGGCCGTATGGTGGATCGGTGAAGTACAGAGATCCATCCGACTTGTACACCGCGTCATTCGGGCTGTTGAGCCGTTTGCCCTCGTACTTCGCGGCGAGGACGGTGAGTTTGCCGTCCTTTTCGATTCGCGTGACGCGGCCGTTTCCGTGCTCGCAAATGGTGAGCCGACCCTCGCGATCGAGCGTAAGGCCGTTGGAACCGATGAAAGCCCCTTTCGGCGCATCGGTTTTGTCGTAGCCACTCGGCTTTCGGAACAGGGCAACCTTACCTTCCGGAGTCCACTTCTGAATCACATTGTTGGGGATGTCGCTGAAGAGGAGATAGCCATCGCGAGCCCAAATCGGCCCCTCGGTGAAGGCGAAACCTCCAGCGACTTTCTCGATTCGCGCTGTTTCTGATACGATCTGGTCCAGAGCGGGATCGACGCGCACCACCTCGCCGGACGCCCTGATACCCAGGATGGCGAACACGGCGGGAATCAGACAGGCGGGTTTCATCGTCCCGATTTTATACCATCACGCAACTGACAACCGCTCTCCGGCGTGGTAGGATAAAGACGATCCGACACCCTAGCGGGGACGTAGTTCAGTTGGTTAGAACGCCGGCCTGTCACGTCGGAGGTCGCGGGTTCGAGCCCCGTCGTCCCCGCCATCCCTTGAGACCTTGCCTTTTGTCACCTTCCGGTCGCTTTTTGCTTGAATTTGTTCTTGCGGCGAAGCAATGTCGTTGCTTTGTGTTCCGGTCCATCACCGGGACTGGGGCTTTCTTATGCAGCCGGGTCGCGGTAGTATGCTCTTGTCCGGAGGAATGCATGGTCACAGCATCGCAACTCCGCGCCGGCATGGCAGTACGATACGAGGGACAGGCATACAAGGTGCTCATCGCCGACTACCACCCAGGGCAGGGCAAAATGGGGGGAGCCACCCATGCCCGCCTCCGGAACCTGTCGACCGGCACCCTATGGGAGCACAGTTTCCGGTCGGACCTGAAGCTTGAGGATCTGCCGGTCGAGAAGCAGTCGATGGAGTATCTGTATAACGACGCCGACGGCTGCTACTTCATGAACCCCGAAACCTTCGAGCAGGTGCCAATCCCGGTGGCCATCATCGGACCCCAGGCGAGATTTCTTAAGCCGGAGATGCTCGTGCCCGTGGAGTTCATCGAAGGACAGCCGGTCAGCGTCTTGTTCCCCGACATCATTGAGGTGCGAATTGCCGACACCGCCCCTCCGGTGCATGCACAGCAAGACAGCACATGGAAGCCCTCCGTGCTGGAGAATGGCGTCGAGATCATGGTGCCGCAGTTCATCAAGGTCGGAGACCAGATCCGGCTCGACGTGGAGAACTTGAAGTACATTGACCGCGCCAAAGGTGGAGGAAAATAGCTCATGACGCCGGCCGCCCAGCCGAAGATCCAGTTATCGTTCTCGCAGGACTACCGCGAGGGATACGCGAACAGCGTCCAGGTCCGCGCCAACCTGTGGGATTTCCTGCTGCTGTTCGGCACCATCAACCAGACGGCCCCCGATAGCGTCAATATCCGCAACTTCCAGGGGGTCTACCTAAGTCCGCAGCAGGCGAAAGCGCTCGCCAACCTCCTCCAACAGAACATCCAGCAGTACGAGGGGGCGTTCGGTGAGATCCGCCTTGAGCCGCAAGCCGGCGGCGGCGGAGTGGTTCAGTAACCCGACTTCGGCCCGCCGGCTCACCGAGCCGGCCCCAGATACTCGGGTGGCTTGCTCACGCGATAATTCCGAACCGCGATGGCGGCGCTTGCGCCCGCGTACGTAACATTCACCCAGTTCCAGTAAGAGGCTGGCCGTAGTTCCTGCGCTGCCAGCAGTCCGGAGAGGATTCCGAGTTTGGCTCCCACTCCGCGTCCGGCGGCGAACCGGCCATTCGGGCCTCGCAGTAGAGGATTGCCCTCCTGCCTTCCCAGCGAGCTGTGCAGGTCCAGCATCTGTGCGACTGCCACGGCGGCAAACGTCAGACGGCGTTTTGTTTTCGGCGACATCCCCAGGGACGGCAAGGCCGCGACGAGCAGTACAAGTAGCAACCGGCGCATCGTTCACCTCAGTAACTGAACTTGAATCGCTTCCAGTGTGCCCGAGACCACACTCCGAAAACAAGGTGTTCACCCTTGTTTTCACTTAGGTGTCGTACTATCACTACCTAGGTACCTAGGCGCTAAAATAAGTCTGTTTGATACATAGAGTGGTACTTCTGAACTAAGTGGAAGACCTTATATTACCTTATGGTCGTATCACTATTTAGAGAATGTCATGCGATTCCGCGCGTGGCATCGCTCTGGTGTCCTAGTACTGGCTCGCAGGAGGCAGAACTTGCCTGATCGAGCCGGCTCAGGTTTCCAGGATCTTTAACGGGAAGAATCAGGCGACTAACTGTGCGAACCGCTCAAGCCGGTCGATCGTTTCGAGGATATCCGCCTCGGTGGTCCTCGGGTTGATCGTACACAGCCGCAGAGCGGGGCGCTCGCGCAGAATCGTTGAGCTGAGGAAGGCAAAACCGTCGTCGTACATTCGATCAATGAGCCGGCGGTTGACGGCGTCTTCGCCGCCGGCATAACGGAACGCGACGATCGCGAGCTGGGCGCACGAAACAATCTCCCATTTCCCCGAGCTTCGCAGCCTTCCCTCGGCGATCTCGGCGAGCCGGATACCCCAGTCGACCGCCTCCCGGAACGCTGAAACACCGAACACCTTGAGTGACATCCAGAGCTTCAGCGCGCGGAAGCTCCGCGTCAATTGGACACCGTAATCGCTCAGGTTGACCTCGTCCTCGGCGGGCAGAGCGTCCTTGAGATATTCGGGCCGCACCTGAAACGTGCTGCGAAGCAGACCGGCGTCCCGTACGAGCACACATCCGATCTCGAACGGTTGAAACAGCCACTTGTGCGGATCGAGCGCCAGCGAATCGACCTGTGGCAATCCGTCGAGCAGAGCGCGGCCCTTCCCGGAGAGCATCCCCGCGGCCCCGTACGCCCCATCGGCATGGAGCCACAGCCCCTCACGGCCGCAGATCTCCCGAAGCACCGGCAGCGGGTCGACCGCGCCCGTATTGGTTGTTCCGGCATTCGCGATTACACAAAACGGCCTGCGGCCAGCCGCACGATCCTCCCGAATCGCTCGTTCCAGTTCGGCCGGCACGAGCCGGAATCGATCGTCCGAGGACAGCCTCCGGAGCTGCGCAGGCGCGAAGCCGAGCACTCGGAGGCCGCGCTCGACCGCAAAATGAGTCTGGTCGGAGAAGTAGGCGACGGCGTGTGCCGTGTCGTCGCCCAGCGTTGCGTGGCGGGCAGCCGCCAGTGCGATCAGGTTCGCCACGGAGCCGCCGCTCACGAAGATGCCGCCCGCTCCATCCGGCAGGCCGCAAATCTGCCGGAGCCAGTCGATCGTGACCAACTCCACTTGCGCCGGTCCCGAACCGCCGAGCCATGTGCCGACGAACGGGTTCATCCCGGAGGCAAGAGCGTCGGCCAAGGCGCCCACGTAGTTACCGGGACTGGGGACGAAGGCGAAGAAGCGCGGATGGTCAACGTGCAGCATGTGGCTGAACACGTCCTCGTCGAGCTGCTTCAGGACGTCGTCCGCGGAGGCAGGTTCTTCCGGCAGGGACTCGCGCAGGCGGCTCTCGAGTTCGGCGCGCACGCCCTTCGCGGCCACCCGCTGGCTGGTTTGGTTGTCGAGGTGCTCGACCAGTCGATCGACGATACGGTAACCGAGCGCCCGCATCTCCTCCCGCGAGAGCTGCAGGCGCCGGTTGTGCATCTCAGTCCCGCAGACGGACGCCGGGCTTCTTGCCGTACTCGATGACGGCCTCTCGACCGCCGTTGAGGATCGAGAGGCGCCCCGCTTCGATCACCAGTTCGTTGTAGCTGCTGTTGGCCGGAGTGGCCATGACGCCCGCGGCATCATACTCCTTGAGAATGGCCTGCCGCTTCGCCAGGGAATCGGCTTCGGCCAGGCCGGCTGTCTCCGACTCGGCGCGGATGGCCGCTTTGACGATGTACTCCACCGAGCGGTAACCGTAGCCGACGGGGATCATCCCGGGGCCGCCGAGATCGAGGTATTGGAAGTAGTCGGTACTCGGTTCGGCGTA
>JAEHDI010000977.1 GCA_016880505.1 Bryobacterales bacterium
ATTGCTCGCGCTTAGTTTGCAGCCACTCGTCGTACAAGTCCGGCAGCAGGTCGTCCTGATAGAGCCGCGCCGCCTCCTCGAGTGCTTCGCAGGCGGCCGTGAAATCACCTTTCTTTTCGGCATCCGCCGCTCGAGCCGCCGCTGTCTCGAATTCGATCACGTCGATGGAGCAAGCGCTGTCGAGCCGCCAGCGTACCGTCTGGTTGTCGGCCGCAAGAAGCGAACACTCGACTGGCAGTGCGCGGCGCAGGTGGTGGAGCAGTTGGCGCAGGTTCGTGCGGGCTTGGGACTCGCTCGACTCGGGCCACAGAAGAAACGCGAGGTGTTCGCGGGACTGCGGGGCATCGCCGTGCAGCACCAGAAACGCCAGCAGCGATTGTAGACGGCTTGTGCTGACAGACGTGACGAGATGCTGTCCGAAGGTGAAGCGCAGCTTGCCCAGAAGCTCAATACGCATCGGGGCCACCACTCTTATGGTACCGAAGAACGTGCATCGTTGATCGCAGAGCGAGCCGTAGAACCCATCTGAGAACTCAAGATCCTGAAAAAGCCTCTGGAGTGAGGAAGTAAGCCGCGAATGAACGCGGATGGATGCGAAGAGTGGACACGGCGCGTCGGCTGGGACAGGCTTGTGTACCGGGAGCGGCGACCGGAAAAGGCAGACGAAACGAGCTGCCCCTAAGCGTGTTCACGGTGCCGCGCCACCTTTATCGTCGGGAAAGAATTCCTTGATGTATCATTTCAATCTGCCCGGTCATCAGGAAACGTATTTCTTGAGCATTTGGCCGGAGGCGAGACAACGACATCATCATCTGGGGGCGTCCATCCTAGAAGACACCACGGGCAGCTCGCGTGACGGGTTAAGATCGCCGAACGGTTACATCGCCTCCACCGCCGCGTCTGGCTGCTTTCTGCCATTTCGCAGTCTGCGGTCGGCACAGCACTCTGGACCAATACATTTCCAGGGGATCGGCGGCGGAGGTGGGGTACGACGGCCCGGCCAAATTCGAAGAAACTGCGTTTTCTGATGACCCCTAACATTTCAAGTTCAGTTATAAGGAGGCTTGCAATGGAAACGAAACTTTTGCGCCAGATTCGTGTGCTGCAACTCTGCGTTCTTGCATTGTTTGCTTCAAACGCATTTCTCTGCACGAATTTCTTCTATCCACTTTTTCCCCAGCAAAGATTCAGGGTCATCGACGCTGAGCGCATCAACATTCGTGAGAAGAGTGGAACGCTCAAGGCCGCCCTCTCGAACTCGGAGGGATTCAATGTTGGCCAGCGCGCGGAGATGGGAGGTGTGCGATTCTCTGGTCTGATGTTTTACAACGAAGAAGGCGAGGAAACCGGCGGCTTGGTCTATTATGGCAAAACCACCCCAGGCGGGCAGGATTCAGATGTCACTCTCACAATGGATCAATTCCGCCAGGACCAGAACGTTTACCTCCACCATGAGGAGTTCAAGGACGCACACGGCCTCCGCATTGAAGACGGGCTGAGTGTTAATGCTCGTCCCGACTGGACAAACACAAAGGACGAGTACGCTATCTATGCCGAACTCCAGAAGCTACCTCCGGAGCGACGGGAGGAGCTTCAGTTGAAATCCCTTCAGGCAGGCAAGATCAGCTCGAACCGTTTGTTCTTCGGGGTGCGCCGAGGTATTAAGGACAGCAAATCCTACGACGATGCCGGTGTTTTCATCAAGAACACGTGGGGCCGCAACGCCATCAAGCTCTACGTCGACAACGACAACAAGCCGCACTTCGAGATCTATGACTCACTCGGCAAGACCATTGTCTACGAGCTGAAGCTTCCCCAATAGGTACCACTATTTCGACCAGCTCGCGCTTGGGGGACGATGCTACCGGAGCGTGGCTCGAGCCCTCTACCGGTCATTATCTTGGTTGCAGGTGCCGGTGGAGTGAGTTCGCTTCAACTCACCAGCCAGGTTGCGATCTGCATCCAGGCCGGTGTTTTCGCCAGCATCAGGCGCAAGGGATGGGAAGCCACAATGAGTAGCGCGCCCCAACCGAAGGCCGGGTGCAAGCGGCGGCGCGCCCAGGTGTCATAGCTCACGCAGGCAAGCACAAACAGGTCGGTCAAGCCGAACGCCATGACCACAGGATTGGCTCGGATAAATCCCAACGGAATTCGGGCAAAAGCGGCTGCCAGCATGCTTAGCGTCGCCAGCAGCATCAGCCGTTTATGGATGTCGCTCCGGCGGCGGAAATACAGCCCGGCTCCCGCCAACGCGGCGAACACTACCATGTCAGCCAATGGAACCGCGAGAAAGACCAGTGGTGGCGGTCCGGGCGATGAACCACGCCGCGCCCCGTTGATTGCGGTTGTGACACCGACGACCAGAACGAGTGACGCCAGCAAGGCTCCAGCGGCACCCACACGCCGATGAAGGTCGGTGCGTCGCATCGCGACCAGGCTGGTCTGCAAGACGAACGTCGCGATCCAGAGCGTCATCACAAAGCCGTGGACGTGGACCAGAGGCGCGAGCTCCGGCGTCCCGAACGTGCCCTTGAGATAGTAGGTCCGCGCAAAGCCTGCAAACGCGATCACAGAGGCGACGACGGCCGCCCAGACGTAGAGCCGGCGATCAATCCGGCGTAAATTTGTTCCCAGATTCCCATTCATTTATGAGCTCCCCTCGCAGGGGCGCCGACACAGGCCGAAGCCCGTGCACCTGAATAACTGGTGAGTGTAACTGGAGGATGTATCTTCTGTCAAAGCGGTACGGGCTACCGCTCCCTTCGGTCGCCGCTCTCAGAGACGGCGAAGTAGCCGCGACGGTGGCGTATCTGCGAGCCGGGCTGTTTCACTTGAACCGTGATCTGGTGGAACTTGCCGTGCCATTCCTGGTGCGACGGCCGAAACCCGAGCACGTACACCAGGCGTGAGTCCTCGAAAGCCCGATTGATGCCGGCGATGAGGTCGTTGGCGCCGTGGAACGCCCGCCCGCCTGTGTCACGCGCCAGTCTCTCCATCGCCTGCTGCGACTGAACCATTTCGATGCCCCCATGTACTTCGGCGCCGGGCTCAGCGTCTGCAGCATTCGCCTCGGCGACTCCGACCAGCCCGCGGGCATCGACAGGATAGATCGCAACGTTCGCGTCGGTCAGGACGCGCGCGGTCTGCCTGGCTTGGGATGCGAAGGATTTCTGCCGCGAAGACAGTCGGTATTCCTTTCTCAATTCGGCCATCTCGCTCAGCTCGGGCGCGATACTCAGCGGAAAGGCACCCGAAAGCCAGACGAGGTTCTTTCGGCCCGGCAGACGGGAAAGGTGAAGGCCGACTGCCTCCAAGGCCCAGAGTGTTCGCAGTACCCGCTCTTCGACTGCCAGGTTCGCAATCTCGCGGTCCATGCGTGCGAGCTTCTTGTCCACCTTCTTGAAGCCGGTGTCCGGCTTCGCGGGTTCGGAAGCGGCGAGCTGCGCGGAACCGCGTCCGGTTAGCGCCCGGTCCACTTCGCCGGCGTCGGTGGAATCCGCCAACGCGCGGAGGTCTCCATCAAGGATGTAGATTGCGATGCGTTCCTGCCGCTTCGCCTTTTTCAAGAACTTGAGGAGTTCCCGTTTGGCGTAGGCCTGGTCATCGGTGCTCGTGTTCAGCTTGTCAAACAGTACCGCCGTGGCGGCGATTGGCATGCGGGAGCCGGG
>JAEHDI010000978.1 GCA_016880505.1 Bryobacterales bacterium
CTGATGCATTTCGCGTTCAGGCGGACGTTGATATCTTCTCGCTCCAGGATTTCCTTGATTGCCACGGATACATCCTCGTCTTCACGCTGAATCAGGCGCGGCCCCATCTCGATGATAGTGACTTTGCTTCCAAATCGCCGGAACATCTGCCCGAACTCGAGCCCGACATAGCTGCCGCCCAGTATGATCAAGCGCCGCGGAAGAAAGTCAACGTCCATCATCGAACTATTGGTGAGATATTCGACCTGCTCGAGCCCGGGCATATGAGGCACGACCGCGCGTCCGCCGACGTTTATGAAGATCCGATTGGCCGTGATCCTGTCCGGGCCTACGCTGACGTCCCGAGGAGACTCAAAACGGGCGTGGCCCTCGAAAACAGTGCAGTTTCCCATCTCCTTCAGCCAAGTCTCCACCCCAATTCTTGCCTGCCCCGATACGACGTCCTTCCTCGCCTTGACGCGCCGCATGTCGACGCTGACACCGCCGTCAATGGCCACGCCGAACTCCGCGGCGCGGCGTGCCATGTGGGAGGCGTAGGCGCTCGCCACCATGGTCTTGGTAGGTATGCAGCCGGTGTTGACACACGTACCGCCGAATAACTTGCGCTCGACGATCGCAACTTTCATGCCCACTGCGGCCAAGCGTCGGGCGAGGAAAGGTCCTGCTTGGCCTGTACCAATAATGATCGCGTCGAAAGTACTAGTCATGAGAGTTAAAGGACGATCAACACCGAGGCGCAGATCGCGACAGCGTCCTCGAGAAGGGCGATCGGAAGATCGTGCCCTCCAATTGCTCTTACCAGCCGAGCCCGGAACTCGTAGCCGCTCAGCGTCCCCGCTACACCGCCAAGCGCGCCCGCCAGGAGGCCACCAATCAGAGCTTGACTTGGCGCGCCGAGCGCGGCTCCGCACAGCGCTCCCGACACAATCCGGCCGACGAAGGGCACGGGCGCTTTCCGGCTGGGTGTCTTCGGCAGCTTGTCATTGATCAGCTCCGCGATCGCCAGAGCACTCAGAATGTACGGCGTGACCGCAAAGCCCAGAAAGGCCAGCCAGGTGTTTTCCAGATGCAGCCGACCAAGGCGGGCAGCCCAACTGACCACAGCCGGTGGGGTCATCGAACGGAGCCCGGCGACAACGCCAATCAGAAACGCCAAAACGTATGTGGACATGGACCTCCTGTTTGGGCTGTCTCACATGTGCCTGAGGCACTCATGCACGAACTGAACCGCCATCGCGCCTTCACCCACGGCCGAGGCGACGCGCTTGACCGAGCCGGACCTCACGTCGCCGGCTGCGAACACGCAGGGTCGGCTGGTCTCCAGCAGAAACGGCTGGCGCCCGGAGGTCCAGTATCGGGAACGCGCCAGATCCGCTCCGGTTTTGACGAACCCCTTCGCATCTCTCTCGATTTCGGGGGGTAGCCAGCTGGTCCTCGGCTCAGCGCCAATGAAACTGAATACACCCGGGGTCTCCACAGTCCGCTCCTTTCCGGTCTTGCTATTGACAATTTCCGCTGAGCCGAGGTGCATCTCACCGTTCATTCGGCGGATCGTCGTGTTGCAAACCACCTCGATGTTGGCGGTCTGCTCGATTCGCCGCGCCAGGTAGCTGGACATGCTTTTGTACAGGTCATCTCCCCGGAGCAGAAGCAGCACGTGGCGGGCGTGCCCGGCGAGAAAAACCGCCGCCTGGCCGGCGGAATTCCCGCCACCCACAACCACGACTTGGCATCCCGCGCAGAGCTTGGCCTCGGCGAGGGTCGCGGCATAGTAGACA
The DNA here is from genome assembly GCA_016880505.1 of Bryobacterales bacterium. GTDB lineage: Bacteria > Acidobacteriota > Terriglobia > Bryobacterales > Bryobacteraceae > JAEHDI01. The sequence goes on from JAEHDI010000978.1 coordinate 1,779, forward strand.
CCCGTACCCTCGAATCGGTCGGACCCCTCCACGGCCAACCGGCGGTAGTCGGCCCCAGTTGCGATCAGCAGGCACTTAGCGATCACCGTCTCATCTCCGTCCAGGTGCACGATCGTGTAGGCGCTTTCGAAGGCCAATCGGTTCACCGGAGTGGGAACGGACAAATGGGCGCCGAATTTGTTGGCTTGGAGGATGGCGCGGCCTGCCAGTTCACTGCCTGTCAAGCCTGTGGGAAAGCCAAGATAGTTTTCGATTCGCATGCTGCCGCCAGCTTGTCCGCCGGGGGCCGAGGTTTCGAGCACAACCGTCCGCAGCCCCTCGGATGCGCCATAGACGGCGGCGGCCAGTCCCGCCGGACCGGCCCCCACAACCGCCAGGTCGTACACCATATCCTCCAGCGGCTGCCGGATGCCAATGGCTTCGGCGAGCTGCCGGTTGGAGGGATTGCGCAGAAGCAGCATCGCGCCGCAGGCGACGACTGGCGTATCGGACTCCGCCACCCCGAATTGCTTGAGCAGCCTGTCCACATCCGGGTCGGTTTCCACGTCCACCCACCTGAAGAGGATACGGTTCTTGGACAGAAAATCACGAACTCGGAACGTATCCGGGGAGTAACGGGACCCGATCACCCGCAGGCCAGTGAAGTTGGGGGACTCGCGTAGGAGCTGCCGCCGCGCAATGAACGCCTGGAGAATGATATCGCTGATGGCCGGGTACTGGTTCAGGACTGCTCGTAAGGCGTCCCCTGACACCTCGTACACCTCACAGTCACCTCGGGCGACGCCGTTGACGATGGCTGGGAGGCCGGTCAAATGCGATATGTCGCCGGTGAACTGCCCCATACGATGGATCGTGACCGTCTTCGGCTCGTCATCGGAATAATCTAGGATCTCGACCTCGCCCGACTTAACGATGAAGAAGTTTATGTCGCGGTCGCCGACTGCGAACAGAGTTTGCCCGTCCCGGTATAGCTTGGGCGCGGCATCGGTGCAACGTGCCAGCTCATGGATTTGCGTCTCATCAAGGGTCGGGAATGCGACGGACTGAAGGTTGCGCTCGCTCATAACAAC
>JAEHDI010000979.1 GCA_016880505.1 Bryobacterales bacterium
CTTGATCACCGAGATGACTTTCCGCTTGCTGCCGATCATGGCGATGTAGCGCGCCGGGGATCCGGCGACGAGACGAAGGACCCGCATGTCGTCGCGGTGGCCGCGGGTGACGATGACAACATAGCCGGACTCGTTGATGGCGAGCCGCGGGACGACGTCCTCGTACTCGCCGGCGTGGATTTCGTCCGCCTCCGGGAAACGCTCGCGGCTGGCGAACGATTCGCGATCATCGATCACGGCGGTGGAGAAGCCGGCGAGAGCGGCGACTTTGGCGAGGCTTTTCGAGATGTGTCCCGCCCCAAAAATAAACGCCTTTGGCTGAGGGAATACCGGCTCCACGAAGACCTCCAGTTGGCCGCCGCAGATCAGGCCGTTGTCGTAAGCGGCGTCCTGTCCAAGGTTGAAACTGAGACGTTTCGCCTTGCCTGACTCGATGACTTCCCGAGCAGCGTTCCAGACCTCCGCCTCAACGCAGCCGCCGCCGATCGTGCCGGCGATCGAACCGTCGTCGCGGATGAGCAATTTGGCGCTCTGGTAGCTGGGGATGGATCCCTGTACCTGGACAATGGTGGCAAGCGCGCATTTCCTGCCTTCGCGGCGCAGCCGCACCAACTCTTCGAAGATGTCCATTCGTCGGAGATTATACCGTGCCCGAGCACCGGCAGTTCCGAAACCGGGTGTGCTATCATCCGCTTCGAGTGAAGCAAGCAGGCGGTTTGACAAGCGGGCTGGCGCTTGTTTTTGACCTGGATGGAGTGGTCGTGGATTCAAATCCGGTCCACACGGAAACCTGGCGACTCTATCTGGAGCGGCACGGGGTCGAGGCTGACGAAGACATGCCGCGGCGAATGTTCGGCAGACGGAACGACGACATCGTCCGCGATCTGTTCGGCCCGGGCCTCAGCCAGGAAGAGGTGACCGCGCACGGCGCGGCCAAAGAACGGCTGTACCGCGAGGTGATGCGGGACCAGTTGCAGCACCGCATGGTCCCCGGCCTCGCTTCGTTTCTGGAGAGGCACCGGGACGCACCGCTTGGGGTCGCATCGAATGCGGAACCGGAGAATGTCGCGTTCGTCCTGGACTGTGCCGGGCTTAGGCCGTACTTCAAGGTGGTGGTGGACGGCCATCAGGTACAGAGACCGAAGCCTTCCCCCGATATATTCTTGAAGGCAGCCGAGTTGCTGGAAGCTGCTCCCGGAAATTGCGTCGTGTTTGAGGATTCGCTCGCCGGGGTAGAGGCGGCAGTCGCGGCGGGGGCGCGAGTGGTCGGCGTATGCACGACGCACGGCTCTCTGCCCGGCGTACAGTTGGAGATCGAGGACTTTCGAAGCATCGAACTTGAGTCATGGCTTCGACGTCAAATCCCGCTTTCGTGAGGATGGCAGGCCTTGCGGCGATCCTGCTGCTCGGGATTCCGGCGGCAGGGCAAACGCCGCTGACGCTGGAACAAGCCGCCTCGCGGGAAGGCCGCGACTTTCGCGCACTCTACGAGGGGCGGGAGGTGATTCTCCGCGGGAAAGTCTCCGTTCGGGTGATTCCGATCGTCACCTATGCCCATCTGGCGATCCAGGACGACACCGGTCACGGGTTCACGATCGACGGCGCGGTCGAGGAACTCACGCAGTTCTCCCCGGGCGATGTGATCGTGGCACGGGGACAAGTCCTGGAGCGAGCCGGCCTGCCGGTGCTCCATCCGGCTGAGATCCGCATCATCGACAAGGGGCCGGTTGTCGAGCCGAGGCGCGTCCCGTTGGGACAACTGAACGGCTTCCGCTACGAGGGTGTCTTTGTAGTTACAGAAGGTCTTGTCCGCAGCGTCGGCACGAACGAGGGCGGGCACTTTCTGCTGCTCGGCAACTCGGGCGAGCCGGTGAAGGTCTTCCTGCCGTACGCGGCAAGCAAGTCTGTTGGGGGGCTCACACAGTTCCGGGTTGGCGATCGGGTGCGGGCAACGGGAATCTCGTCCCAGTACGCTCCGCTGCCGCCGTACAACCGATATTTCCAGTTGACCATCCCTGACGCCGGATCGGTCGAGTTGGTCGAACGGCGCTGGCCGATTCCGGTCTGGGCCCTGATCGCTGCAGTGGGTCTGCTTCTCGGGGCGGTCGGTGTCTGGTCGATGCGCGAGCGGAATATGGCCGCACGGCGGCGGTCGATGCGGCGGCTTTATCAACTCGGAGAGGAAATGGTGGCGGCCCTCTCCCCGGAGGAAAGTCTCCATATCTTGAAATCCGCGCTGCCTGACACGCTCGGAATCGCTTCGGTGCGAATGTATCTCTACGATCACAGCGAGAAGAGGCTGTGGCCGGTGTCAGAGACCGGCGGTGGAGGGGCTGCTGGCCGCAGTTCGGATTCGGGCATCCTCCCGGAGGCGGTGGCCACGTGCTGGCGAAACCGAAGCCTGCTGCTGATTCCCGACATCCGGCGCAGTCCTTTCCAAACTGAAGATGCCTCCGGGTTGCCCGTAGCAGCGATGTTTGTGCCGATGTTCGCCCAGACCGAGGCGGTCGGCGTTTTGGAGATTGACGACAAGCGAAGAGGAAGAGAATTCAGCGCGGACGAGCAGGCCGTCGCCCAGCACCTGGCGAATCAGATTGCCATCGGCATCGAACTGCGGGAGCGACAGTCGATCCGCGATCAACTCTTCCGTAGCGAGAAACTGGCCGCAACAGGGCAACTCATCTCCAACGTCGCGGGCGAGCTGAAGGCGCCGTTGGAGGAGATCCAGAAAGCCCTCC
>JAEHDI010000980.1 GCA_016880505.1 Bryobacterales bacterium
GAACGTGCTCACCGCCATCAGCGCTGTGGCCCCGAGAGTTACCGTTACTACACTCACCCTCATCAGGACGGGCAAAACCGCGATCCTGCCAACCAGCAGACCCAAGGCAAAACCGAAAGAGAGGATATTCTGCGCCACGCTATCCTTGATGCCCTGCGCCATCAGGTGCCTCGTCAACCAGTTCCAGTAATTCAGCTCGCAGGAAACATACAGGAACATATACACAACGAGCAGCCACAACGCGGGGCGCCCGAGCAGCTCTCCAGCCTCGGAGAACTTGAAGCCTCGCTGGCCGGTCGGAGGCGGCATCTTCGTGGCCGCATATACGATCAAAGTGACTGCGACCAGCCCGACCATCACATAGAAGAACTGCACGGCGGATTCGGCGGTATTCCTGGACAACAGGTTGGCCACCAGGAAAGGCGCCAGCATGCCGCCCAACCCAAAGAAAATGCTCACAAAGTTCAGAACCGCCGCCCGGCGCTCAGCGCTGATATCGCTCAGCAGTGCGTTTACCGAAGTGACCAATATGCCGCCGCCTAGGCCGACGAGAAACAGAGCAGCGATGATCATCACGAAGCTAACCACGTGTGGCAACGCGGCCAGGCCGATGAACAGCGAACCCAATCCAAGCAGCAGACCGGTTTTCTTGCCTTTGTTGTCGCACAGCGGACCCGCGATCAGAGAGGCGAGAATCATTCCGACCGCCTGGCCGAGCGCCACGTACGCGGTCTGTTCCGGATTCAATCCGATGCCGGCCCAGTAAGGTTGAAGCGTGCCCAACGTGGCGGAGACCATTCCGAAAATCAAAATTCCCAGGCAAGTAAGGAAGATCAGGCGGTTGGCCGAGGCAACGTGATTCATGAAATTCTCAGTTCCGGCTCCAGGAAGCCGATGTGGTGCGCCGGGACGATTGCGAAGGACCATTCTAACCGCAATTTCCGTTTATGACGGCGTCGGCATAGTCTAAATTGCGAAAATGGGCGAGTGCAGCTTGCGGGGAGAAGAGGAATGCGTACCTTCGCGGTAAGGACGTGGATGCTTGCGGGGCTTGCGGCAATCGCGAGCGCCCTGTCCTTCGGTCAGCTTCCGGAAGAGTTGAAGCGGAAGTTCGATGAAGCCGAGTGGCGAATCGTGCGACTCCAGCCGGCAGCGTTCCCGGAGCTTCCGGCCAACGTTGTCCGGGAACTGCAACGCCGTGATTGCACCGTCCCGCAAGAGGCGTACACCAGGAAGCCGCACAACGTCATCAAGGGTGAGTTCGCCAAACCTGGCCAAACCGATTGGGCTGTCTTGTGCTCGGTCAGAGGCGTCTCCAGCATCCTCGTTTTCTGGAACGGCTCGGAGACGAACCCCAGTGCAATCGCCCCGGCGGAAGACCACAATTATCTTCAGGGGATCACGGCTGAACAGTTTGGCTTCTCCAGAGGGATCACGAGTGTCGGGAAAGACTTCATCATGAGGCACTACCGGGCATACGGCGGCCCCACGCCGCCGCCCGTTGGCCATCAGGGGATTGATGATGCGTTTATTGAGAAGGGTTCCCGGACCTGGTACTTCCACGGTGGAACGTGGTTGCAGTTGACCGGGGCGGATTGATTGCCGGCCCTCGGTAGAGCTTCAGTCCCCTTACAGTCGGAAAGCACAAGATTCGGGGCCGCCGCTCGAAAGGAAGCTGCACAAGTGTATACTACCTGGAGCCCAGGGGCAAAAATGGAGATTTTACCTGTTGTCTGACATCCTGACCCGAAGTTGCTCTCCGGCCGCAGCCCGTCTGTTGCGTACCTCCATCGAGTCCCTCCTAATGCTGGTTTTGCTGGCGCATGCCGCTTCCGGCCAGCAGCGGCTTTCCGGGATCGCGGGCACTGTATACGACACCCGGGGCGCCGTTGTGACCGGCGCATCGATTACTGTCACCGGCGTAGATACGGGCGTCCGGCGGGAGGCCGTTTCGGGCCCGGACGGCGTGTACCGGATTCCCTCGCTCGAATTAGGGCGTTATGCAGTAACCGCCTCAAAGGCCGGCTTCAAGAGCAGCCGGCACGAAAATGTGCTGCTCGAGCTGGAGCGGGAAGCGGTGGTGGACCACCGCCTTGAGGTCGGGGACCTCTCTCAGACCATCGTCGTGGTGGGCCAGGCGCGACTAACAGACGCGAGCGCCGCGACACTATCCGGACTGGTGAGAAGCTCGGCTATTGAGCGCCTGCCGCTGAACGGGCGGGATTACACGAGACTGGCCCTGCTGCAACCGGGAACGGCAGTGGCGCAGAGTCAGTCGAGGGATGTCAATAACGGCTACGGCGTGCCGGTCAGCTTCGCGGGTTCACGGCCGTTCCAGAACGGCTTCCTCCTCGATGGAATCAGCTTGAACAGCTTCCACAATTCCGCGCCTGCGAGCGTGAATGGGGCCACTCTGGGGGTCGAGGCGATCCAGGAATTCAGCGTAATTGCCGGACCTTTCAGCGCCGAGTATGGACGCTCAGGCGGCGGGATCATGAACGCCGTCACGCGCTCGGGCGGCAACGAATACCACGGCACTGCCTATTACTTTCACCGCAATGACAACCTTGACGCCCGCAACTTCTTCGACACCGCGAAGCCTGAGTTCCGCCGTCATCAGGGTGGCGTCTCGGTGGGAGGGCCCCTCCACCGCAACCGGGTCTTTTTTTTCTCCAACTACGAAGGATTCCGAGTGGCGCGAGGCAACACGACCGTCAACACAACGCTGAGCTCGGAAGCGCGGCGTGGGGAGCTACTAACGGGGACCGTGACGGTGGATCCGGCTATTGGAAAAGCCGCCGCCCTGTACCCGCTTCCGAACGGAGCCATCTTTGGCGACACCGGGCTGTTTGTTTTTACCAATCAGTTGCGCGCACGCCAGGACATGGGAACAGGGCGCATCGACTGGAATCCTTCGGACACGGACCGCGTGTTCGCGCGATATAGCGTGGATGAAGGGCAGCGAAGCCAGCATACCGATTTCGCCCTCGGCCGGACGACAAACATCAGCCGTGCGCAGTCTCTCTCGCTGGAGCACACGCACCTGTTTGGACCTTCCTGGTTGAATACTGCCCGTGCGGGCTTCGCCAGAGACCGCACGGTCCGCGGCGCCAGCCAGGCGGCGGCCGCGGCCGCGGATGACCCGTCGCTGGCATTCCTGCCCTCGGGCGGATCGGTCGGAATCATCGAAGTAACCGGGCTCACGACTCTGCCC
>JAEHDI010000981.1 GCA_016880505.1 Bryobacterales bacterium
CCGTATCCGCCGATGGACGGCCTGCGGCAGCGCGCCATCGGTCTCGGCCCCACGTTCCCAGGTTTCGAGAATAGTAACTTCCGTCCCGACGAGCGCCGCTTCGACTACGGCGTTCGCTGCGCGAAATGACCCGGACAAAGCAAGCGGTTTTCAGCCCATCCACACTCCGTTGCGGGACGCGCCCTTCCATGTCCTTTGTGTCTTTGTGGTGACATCAGTTTCAAGGTCAGCGTGTTGAGTAAACCCCTATTGAGACGGCTTCCCACCGAGATAGCCGAGGCTACGGAGGCGCTCGATCGACTGGCGATCGAGGGTCGTCTCTCCGCCGGGACCCAGCAGTTTCCTGATCTGGTCCTGGGCCTTCAGCCACTGGTCGATCTCGGCCCTCAACTTTTTGGCGGCGTCAGGATTCCGTGATGCCACATTTGTTGTTTCCCTCCGGTCGGCCCGGCGGTCGTATAACTCCACTTCGGGCAATCCTGCTAGCCGCGCCTGGTCCCGGTACAGCAGCTTCCACGGCCCGTCCCAGATGGCGTAGGTGTCTGTGCGGTTTTCGGGAACGAGCCCACCGGGTCTGGCAAACGGTAGAGAGAAGTGTGACGACATCACGGGACCCTTCCGCTGGAAAGGACGGCCCTTGGCCAGCGGCGCGAGACTCTGTCCCTGCATCACTCCCTGTGGCGCGACGCCGGCAAGATCGAGGATCGTCGGATACACGTCCAGCAGTTGAACCGTGTCGGAAACGCGGCGGGGAGCCGGTAACAATCTTGGATTCCACATCAGGAAAACGGCGTGCACAAGCTCCTGGTAGAGGGAGTGGCCGTGCCCTGTCAGACCATGCTCCCAGAACTCCTCGCCGTGGTCGGAGAGGACCACCACCAGCGTGTTATTCAGGATGCCAAGTTCTTTCAGCTTGCCGGCGAGGACTTCAAGGCTGCGGTCGGCGTGCGCGATCTCCCCGTCGTAGCGGTCGATGGCGCGCCTGAGGAACTTGTCCGGATCGATCCCCTTCGCCTTGCACTTGGCGCGCGTGACGGCCATGCCGCCGCCATACTGCCGCTTGTCCCATAGATTCTGGTAGTCGCGGTTGAACTGCTCCGTCTCGGCGGGATTGGCGAATCTCTCCTCGAACTCCTTGGGCGGCCGATACGGCGCGTGGGGATCGGTGGTGTGGACGTACATGAAGAAGGGTTCGTCCCGGTGCTGTTCGAACCACGGCATTGCCACCTTGTTGACTGCCGCGGAGTCAGTGCCCCGGTCGGCTTCGTCCGTACGCAACCGGTGTACGACCGGGTATTCCATCATGTAGTCGTAGCCGCGATTCAGCCCGGATGCACGGCCCGCGTAAGGATTGGTGACGATGCCCACCGTCGAATATCCGGCCGCGCGCAGGGCTTCGGCTAGTGTGACCGCACGCTGCGGAATCGCATCCGTGTCCTGGCGCATCCCGAGCGTGTAACTGTGGATCGACGTCAGCAACGAGGGCACCGAGCCCTTGGTCCATGGCGCTTGCGCCTGGGCATCGTCGAAAACGACGCCCGCTGCCCCCAACTGTTTCATGAACGGCGTAGTGTCGCGAGAATAACCATGCAGACTCGTGTGGTCGGCCCTCATGCTGCAAACGAGGTAGACAAGCACATTCGGGCGGTCCCTCGCAGCGGCGGTTGTCAGC
>JAEHDI010000119.1 GCA_016880505.1 Bryobacterales bacterium
ACGTGTCTTTCTCGCTGTGCGGGACCGACAACTGCTCCTGGCCTACCGAGTGGACATCGATCGTCGGGATCTTCTTGTCCGCGAACGGGTCTGAGTCCTTCGTCGCGCCTTGCGCCGCGTTCGTGCCCATGATCGGGACTTTCACCGAAGCCGCCACCCGGGCGAACGAGTTCACCAGGTTCTTGTCGGACTTGTCGATAATCACCTTGGTGCCCGCCAGTCCCACGCAGTCGACGTTCACCATCGCCTTCGCGCCGGCTCGCTGCTCCGCTGTCATCTCCTTCACGTAAGCCCTGGAGCCGGCGAGTCCTTTCTCCTTTTCTGAAAACCCGACGAACACGAAGGTGACCTTCCGCGGATGCGCGCTCAAACTCTGGTAGAGGCTCGGCAGCAGGGCGGCGCCGGCCCAGTTGTCTACGATGCCGTCACCCTTCTTGCCCTTGTCGAAGTGCGCGCCAACCACGATACTCGCAGGACTCGAACCCGGCAGCGTGCAAAGCACGTTCGGCTGTGCCGCGCCCTTCACCGCCTGCTCGCTGAGTTGTTTGCAGCCGGCCTCTTCGAACAGCTTCTTCAAGGTGTCGAATCGGGCCTGGTTGTCGGCCGGCGCCTTTTGGAGTCGCGCTTCAATCACATTCGGAGCGACGCTATTGAATTGGATGGTCTGCGCGGCGAGGGGCAGCACGGCTGCGGTCGTCACGACAAGGCAGGAAAACAGACGAATGCAAGAGCCGAAACGGCTGTTGGTCATGAAATGACTCCTTATTTTCGTTGACGGGCGAGAGCGTTGGCGGGATCTTTTGGCGAGTCGCCGGCAGTCGTACGTCACGGAAGCCCGATCATGCCCGAAGCGCGCGTCTGCCCGCTTCCAGCACTTTCAGGATCGTCTCCACATCATACACACATCCGCCCCAGGCGCCGCCACTCGCGTCCTGTAGCGCCGCCCACAAACGCGAGTCGGCGGGCAGGTTCGGGTCCGGCGCGAGACCGGGATGCGGCGGCCGCTCTGCGAGCACCCGGGCGCCTTCTTCGGCATCGAATCGCCTGCCGTCCGCTCCGACGAGGTTCACCGATCCCTCGAGCCGGTTGCGGTCGATGACGATCTCGATCAGGTCCCCGTCCCGCAACTTTCCGATCGGTCCTCCGGCGAGCCCTTCGGGCGATACGTGGCCGATGCAGGCGCCGGTCGAGACGCCGCTGAAGCGGGCGTCCGTCAGCACGGCGACGTGCTTGCCGAACTCGAGGTACTTCAGCGCCGATGTGATCTGGTACGTCTCTTCCATCCCGGATCCCATCGGGCCGCGGCCGGCCAGCACGAGAACATCACCCTCCTTGATACGGTCCGGTCCGTTGTTTTTGATTGCCGCCACCGCGTCGGGTTCGCTGGTGAACACCCGCGCGGGACCGGTCTTTCGGTACACGCCGTCCGCGTCGACCACGCTCGGGTCGATGGCAGTGCTCTTGATCACCGAACCCTCCGGTGCGAGGTTGCCCGCCGGGAACACTGCGGTAGAGGTCAGGCCGCGCCGGCGGGCCGTGTCGAGATTCATGATTACGTCGTCCGGGTCCACGCCGTCGCGGTCCTTAAGCAGCGCGCGCAGGCGGAATCGCCGCTCGGAATTCTCCCACCAGTCCAGCATCGTGCCGAGCGTGTCTCCGGCAACGGTCATTGCGTTCAAATCCAGCAGGCCCGCGCGCCGCAGGTGCAGCATCACTTCGGGCACGCCGCCGGCCAGGAACACCTGGACGGTTGGGTGATTTCTGGGGCCGTTCGGCAGGACATCGACCAGCCTCGCCACGCGGTGGTTGACCTCCGCCCAATCCTCGCGGGACGGCCGGCGCAGGCCGGCGGCATGGGCGACGGCGGTGAGGTGCAGGACGAGGTTCGTGGAGCCTCCGAACGCGGCGTGCGTCACCAGAGCATTGCGGATCGAGGCTTCCGTCAGGATGTCCGGCATGCGCCGCCCCCGCTCCTCAAGGGCCAGTAGCGCGCGAGCCGAACGGCGGGCCATGTCGAGCCAGATCGCCTGTCCTGAAGGCGCCAGCGCCGAGTGCGGGAGCGCCATGCCCAGCGCTTCAGCGACCACCTGCGACGTCGCCGCCGTGCCCAGGAACTGGCAGCCTCCACCGGGTGACCCGCAGGCGCTGCATCCGGCCAGCGCCGCCTCCTCCAGGCTGATCATGCCGTGCGCGTAGCGCGCGCCGACAGACTGCACCAGCGCCGTATCCTCTCCCCTCTCCGTGGCCAGCATCACCCCGCCCGGCACGAGCACGCAGGGGAGGTCCCGTGTCCCCGCCAGCGCCATCATCATCGCCGGCAAACCCTTGTCGCAGGTGGCCACGCCGACCACTCCGCGGCGGGTCGGGAGCGAGCGGATCAGCCGCCGGAACACCGTGGCGGCGTCGTTCCGGTAGGGAAGGCTGTCGAACATCCCGGCAGTGCCCTGGGTGCGGCCGTCACACGGGTCGGAGCAACAGCCGGCGAACGGGATCGCGCCGCGCGACTTCAGTTCCTTCGCCGCCGCTTCCACCAGCAGGTTCACTTCCCAGTGGCCGGTGTGGTAGCCGAGGGCGACCGGCGTGCCGTCCGGCGCGCGCACTCCGCCGTGTGTGCTCAGCAGCAGGAATTCCTTTGCGCCGAGCGAAGCCGGATCCCAGCCCATGCCGGCATTTTGGGTCCACCCGAATACGTCGCCGGAGGGGTGATCGAGCAGCATATCCGGAGTGAGCGGCAGACTGCCACGCGGGCCTGGCGCTTTGCTTGGGACATCGAAAATCGAGTCGTCGCCCGAATCGAGAATCGACGTGAGTGACACGAAAGCCATGACATTCCGATGCTAGCAGGGTCGTGCACCCTGAAGTGGTGTATGACGCCGACTCCTGCAAAGTTCGTGCCTCCGCCCACGTCGCCGGGCACAGGGTCGGTACCGATGCACAGCGACACCAACTACCTGCCCTTATTAGTTCGAAACCGGACCTCCGCTACTGCCAGGAGAAATTGGTGCGGTAACCTACAAACTCTCTCCTACAAAAGCCATCTACGATCTTCCCGGCCATAACGCCAACCGTCGACCGTCGAGGCGTGATGGAACCTGCAAGTTACTATTGTCAACAAGCCCTTCGTTGCGGCGCGTGCTTGGGCATACAGCCTAGACGGTATTGCGTACGAAACGAATGTATCTGTCGACATATTAATGGCCAAGATCGCCACTCATTACGATCAAATTGCCAAGATCAGCTACACCGTTACGATGGTTGAGTGAGATTTATTTACAATTAATTGACAGCTCTGTAGCAGCAGTTACGGTTAGGATCGAGTTACGTACAAAGTTTTGGAAAAGGGGTCCACACGTTGGATCCTGGTAACAAGATCAAGATAAGGAGAGATGTCATGAGGGGCTTACTCAATCGCTTGAAGCATCCCACAAACCGGCGCTCTTTTTTGAAGAAGAGCATGGCGGCAGGAACGGCAACCGTTGCCGGCGCATTACTGGGCAGTGGAGGTCGCGCTTTTGCCGACGACGAACACGGTCCGGAAGAGAAAGGTGGCAGGCTCCCCAGGGGAGACGCGGCCATCCTTCGGTTTGCGGCTGCGGCCGAAATCCTCGAGAGCGATTTTTGGGTGCAATACAACGAGCTCGGGGGAATCCCAGACAGCGAAGTGCCCGGGGGGAGTGGGAATCCAGTCTATACCGCTGCCCTTGAGGTACTGGATGAGGACTTTCCCCAGTATATTCACGACAATACCGACGATGAGATCACTCACTTCACGTTCCTCAACGCCTACCTGGCTTCGAAGGGTGCCGATACAGTCAATTTGGAGCCGTTTCGCACTTTGCCGGGCAGTACAGCCACCGGATCGAGCGGACAGCCACGGCTGACAAACCTCATGCAGCTAACTCTGGACACCAGTTGGTGGACTCGGTATCGCAGCAGCACGAACAACCCTGATCTCGATCCAACGTTCGTGTTTCCCCAAGCAGTCCCAGGTTTGTCCACGGGGCAGTTTCCGGCAATCCCCAGAACCGATGCCGACCTCGGCCCCCCTGACCACATTCAAGCGATCGCCAACACAGCGGGATTCCATATGCCGACTATCGAACAAGGTGGCAGCAGCCTTTACCCTGCGATGGCGCAGAGGGCCACAAGCGTGGAAGTCTTGCGAATCCTGATCAGCATCGGTCCCACCGAGACTATGCACTTTCAAACCTGGCAGGACAAGGCAGGCAATGCTCCTCCTCTAACCGACCCCACCAATGGGCTGGTCTTCCCGGACCTCAGTGCTCCTTCGGAGGAGTTCAATAAGAGCCTGATCATGCCTGAGCCGTGCCCATTCCTCAGCCGAATGCTCCCGGTATGTTCGGTCATCCGCCCCACCGAGACAAAAGGGGTTGCCATGGGCGCGGTCAAGTTCTGGACCGCCATGGGGCTTTTCATCGGCCAGTCGCCTGCGTTTTTCGAACTCCTGAGCGATCTGGCAGCGGATGCGGATCGGGCCAGACGCGGCGCGGGTTGAGAGCGGCCTTTCGGAAGCGGGATGAGCAGCCGCTCATGCAGCTTTGATCTTGCCGCCCTTGATCGCGGCTACAAACGCGTGGTAATCTGCTTCGGTTTGGTCGGCATACTCGGCGGCGAAATTCCCAAGCGCTTTGGCGATCTTTACGCCTGAGCCGCAGTACCCGCAAATCTGGCACGCATCCCCGGACCGGGCATGACCGCGCGAAAGCAACTCACCGGCCACCATCGCCAGGCTATTCAGCCCCCTACCGCGTAACAACTGGAGGTCGATGATGCCTTTGTGGTCGTTGAGTTGACGGACCAGGTACTCGTGGGAGCCGATACTCGTCCAGCCCAACAACAGGTCTGATAGCGGCTGAATCGCGCGTTGCCCCTCCGCCACACGCCGCCCCTGGTGCTGGTTAGCAGCGCCCGGCAAGAACCTCGCGTAAGCCGAGGCGACCTCCTGCTTGATCTGCAGAAACATGGGGTCCTTCGGGCCGTTCCCTTCGAACAACACCACGTAATCGCGTAGCCCCACGCTCCCTGTCCCGACGACCTTGAAACCCACATCGATACTGCGGAACAGACCAAACAGCTGACGGCGTTCCGGCGCAAGGGTCTGGCGATATGCATCTACCGAACGCAGAATTTCCTGCGCCGCTTGTCCTCGAATTCGCCAGAAGAGCGGCCGTTGATCGCGAAAACGTGGGCATCCGTGGCGGTCCGGTTTCGTGAACTTCTTCAGCAGGTCCAGGGGGCGTGCACGTTCTGACTGCCGCAACGCAGCGTGGACGGGTTCAATGCGGTCCTCTCGGTGCACCTGGTGCCGCGCCACCTGCAAAACCGGTTCCCGCGAGAACTCTTGGATCGACCGGCAATAACTCTCGATGCAAATCTCCGCTGCCGCCCTACACGCCGCGCGACCATGACCGGACTGTTGGCCCGCCAGCACGAGGCTCGCAGCCATCCGCTTGACGTCCCACTCCCATGGTCCTTGAATCGTCTCATCGAAATCATTTAAGTCGAACACAAACTTGCCATCCGGAGCCGCGAATGATCCCAAATTCTGGACGTGCGCATCCCCGCACAATTGCACGTGTAGCCCTGAATTCGGCAGCCGGGCCAGATCCGCTGCCATGATCGACACTGCGCCCCGGAAGAACGCGAACGGCGATTCTTTCATCCGTGCGTACTTGATTGGCAAGAGCTGCCGAACCCGGCCTGCCCCCGATGCCAGTAAGACGGCAATCGGATCGAACCGCCGGTCTCTCGGGTCCAGATTCGCCTGCACCTGACGGCTCACAACACTTCGCCGGTTTTTGCCCTCGGCGATCCGCTGCTGGGCGCTAGCGCCCGCAATCGCTTTCACAATGAGTTTCTCCGGACTCCTGATCGATCATTGTAGGCCCCTCAGTCAATAATCGAGAGCGGCAGCCCGCAAGCGGGAAGCTTGGGTGGCTCAAGAACTCTTCAACGCTCGCCGTTCCGCGCGCAGCCCGGCGGCCGGCCCGCGCCGCTGTTACAATAAAAATTCACTTCCACAATAAAAGGGCGATCAGATCAGTGGCTGAGAAGCAGCGGGCTGTCGTGGCAATCTACCCCGGGTCGTTTGACCCGATCACGAACGGCCACCTGGACCTGATCGCCAGAGGGGCAAAGCTGTTCGACAGGCTGATCGTGGCGGTACTTCAGAATACCGACAAGGAGCCGCTATTCAGCGTGGAGGAACGCACGGAGATGCTGCGCGAGACGATCAGCCAGTACCCGAACGTGGAAGTGGATTCGTTCAACGGGTTGCTGGTGGACTACGCCGCGAGGAAGAATGCATCGGTGATTCTCAGAGGCATCCGTGCTATTTCGGACTACGAATACGAGTTGCAGATGGCGCTGATGAACACCCGGCTTTCTCCAGGCATTGAAACTGTGTTCCTTATGTCGAACGAGGCGTATTCGTTTATCAGTTCGCGGCTGGTCAAGCAGGTGTTCGGTCTGAGGGGGAACATCTCCGGACTGGTTCCGCCGGTCGTCGAACGAAGGCTGCAAAGCCGGGCCATCGAAAAATAACCATAGGGGTTTGCGAATAGGGGCATGCTGGTAACAACTGAACTTGCGGAACGAATGTCACGCATCAGCGTCTCCGCCACCATGAAGGTGGCGACGGACGCCGAGAAGCTGCGGGCGCACGGGATCGACGTGGTGGACTTCGGTGCAGGGGAGCCGGACTTCCCGACGCCCGACAACATCAAGCAGGCGGCCGTCCGCGCGCTCGAAGCCAACTTCACGAAGTACACGGCCTCCGGCGGGACCATGGAGCTCAAAGAAGCCGTCTGCGAGCGCCACGCTCTCGACTTCGGGACCTCCTACACGCCCTCGGAGTGCGTCGTCTCGGTCGGCGGCAAGCACGTGATCTTCAACCTGATGCAGGTGCTGCTCAATCCGGGAGACGAAGTCGTCATCCCGGCGCCGTACTGGGTCACGTACAAGGATGTCGTTCACTACGCCGAGGGAAAGTGTGTGTTCGTCCCGGCCGATGAGGCGAGCGGCTTCGAAGTCACCGCGGCGATGATCGAGGAACATCTGACGCCGAAGACGAAAGCGGTCCTCATCAACTCGCCCTCGAATCCCGCGGGCGCGGTGATCGGACGCGAAGAGTTCGAGCACATCTACCGGCTGACGTCCAAGCGCGGAGTGTGGCTGATCACCGATGAATGTTACTGCCATTTCCTGTATGACAGCGCTCCGTTCTCGGTCGCATCCATTCCGGGCGCGCGGCACTCGGTGATCGTGGCCAGCTCGCTTTCGAAGACTTACGCCATGACCGGCTGGCGGATCGGTTTTGCTCTCGCGCCGCCGCCGGTGGCGGCCGCCATCGCCAAACTCCAGAGCCAGTCCACGTCAAACCCGAACTCGATCGCGCAGAAAGCCGCCGTCGAGGCGCTGCGCGGTCCGCAGGACTCGGTGGCCGCGATGCTGGCCGAGTACCGCCGCCGCCGCGATTTTGTGATCCGGCGTCTGCGACAGATTCCGGGCGTCACGTGCGCCGAACCGAAGGGCGCATTCTATGCGTATCCGAACATCGGCGCGGCCATCGGCAAGAACGGCATTCAAGATACGCTGAGTTTCGCCGAGCAGGTTCTCGACGAGGCGCGCGTCGCCGTTGTGCCCGGAGAGGCCTTCGGGACCGCCGAGCACGTGCGCATCTCCTACGCGACGTCGCTGCACGAGCTGGAGCGCGGGCTGGATCGGCTGCACAACTTCATTACGAACCTTGGCTGATGGACCCCGGACCGTTTCGCCTCATTCCGTCATTCCGGGAAAAAGTCTGGGGTGTGACGGACCTCGCTCCGTGGTTTCCGCGACCCTCCGGAAAGATCGGTGAAGTCTGGTTTCTCCGGCCGGACGACGCTCCGCAGCCGATTCTTGTGAAAATCATCTTCACCTCGGCGCTCCTGTCGGTCCAGGTGCATCCGGATGACGCATACGCGCTCGCGCACGATGGAATTCCGGGAAAGACCGAGATGTGGTACATCCTCCGCGCGGAGCCTGGGGCAAAGCTGGCGCTCGGCCTGTGCGAGCCGGTCACCCGCGAGGCGCTGAAAGAGGCTGCCGCGTCCGGCCTGGTGGAGCGGCTGCTTCAGTGGTTTCCCGTGAATCCCGGACAGGTCATTTTCATCCCGCCGGGAACCGTGCATGCAATCGGTCCAGGAATCACGCTCTGCGAAATCCAGCAGAATTCCGACATCACCTACCGCCTGTACGATTACGGGCGGCCCAGGGAATTGCACGTCGACAAGGCGTTGGATGTCGCGACTCTTGGGCCTCACCCCGGTCCGTCTGCCCCCGCCGGCGGCACGCTCGCCGCGTGCGACTACTTCATTACCGAACAGGTCGAGATCGGCCGCGCTACCGCCTATACTCCGGATCGTGATCGCTTTCACCTGCTTGTGTTTCTGGAGGGCGGAGGCACGATCGCCGGACAGCCGTTTCGCGCGGGAGAAGTCTGGCACGTACCCGAGGGCGCGGGAACGTTTTCCCTCGACCCGGACGGGCCGGTGCGCCTCCTCCGATCCTATCCGCCGCGCCGCTGATAAACTGGAAGTCTTCGCCGATCGCCGATGAACTGGAGCCGCGTCCTGTGTGTCCTTCTTCCGCTTTTCGGTCTGCTCGCCGGCTGCGGCTCGCGGCGCAACGGTCCGCCGGCCATCGGCGAAGCGTACGTCGGCC
>JAEHDI010000982.1 GCA_016880505.1 Bryobacterales bacterium
CGGGCGCACGAAAATGTTGAAGTGACCATTCGGCTTGGAGGAGACGTAGGCGAGCCGCATTCCCTCGGGCGAGAAGACGGGGTCGAGGTAGACCTGATCGTCGCTGGTCAGCGCCCGGGTCCGTCCCGTCTGCAGGTCGAGGATTTCAAGCTGGATCTTCGCGCCGTCATCGTCGGCGGTGTAGACGATCCAGCGGCCGTCGGGAGACCACGCGGGAGATGAGTGGTACGTGATCCCGTAGGTCAGTTCATCAGCTTCGCCCGTGCGCGGATCGACCCTCCAGATGGACCCCTGCATTGCGACGGCGATCGATTTCCCGTCCGGCGACCAGCACGGCGCCCAGGGCGTCGAGCCCGGCGCCGGCGGGATGTAGTAGTTGTGCATGTAGTTGCCGGCTTGCCGGACGGCAGGGTACGGGTTTGGCCTCGCCCAAACGGAGAGCGCGACCGCGGCGAGAAGCGGCAGTGCGTTTCGGATCACATGCGGAAGAATACTAGCCGCCGCGGTACTTGAGCAAGGGGGAGGCGCCGGCACGGGCCTGCACGTTGCGCTTCCAGTCTTCGAGCGCCGGGCCGGCGATCGGCTGTCCGCGTTTGCGCATCGCATCCATCTCGGAAGCGGTTAGCGGCTGGAACTCTCGCGCAAACCGGACGTCGTCCTCGATCTGGCCGATGGTCGTGCAGCCGATGGCGGTGCAATGGACGGGCAGGCTCAGCACGTAGCGCAGGCACTCCCGGACGCTGAACTCGGAAAGCAGCTTGGCGTTGCCGAAGTTTTTCATCCCCTGAATGCCGAGGCCGCGCTCCACCGCAAGGGGCAAGACGAGTTGCTCGAAGCTGAGGTAGGACGGATCGGCGGCGTGGAGCGGCATGAGGATGGTGTCGTACTTGTCATAGCGCTTCAGCATCTCGAGGTGGACGTGAGGGTCGTGGTGGCCGGTGAAGCCGATGAAGCGACACTTGCCGGCTTTCTTCGCCGCTTCAAAGGCCTCGATGGCGCCGCCGGGTGCGAAGATCCGGTCCACGTCCTCCATTTCGCTCACGGAGTGTATCTGCCAGAGGTCCAGGTAGTCGGTCTTCATCGCCTTTAGCGACAGAGCGAGGTCGGCTTCGGCTCCCTCGCGCGTGCGCTGAACGCTCTTGGTCGTGATGAAAACGTTCTTTCGGAACTCGGGCAGGACGGCTCCGTAGACTTCCTCCGACCGGCCCTTGCCGTAAGCGCGCGCGTTGTCGAAGTAGTTGACGCCGAGGTCATAGGCGCGACGCACGACCGCTTTTGCCTCATCGAGTGGAGCCAGGTCCAAGCGGCCTCCAGCCTGACCGATCACGGTCAGCTTCTCGCCGGTCTTCCCGAAGACCCGCATTGGAATGTCCCCAGCCTTCGGCTTCTGAGACCTGGCCGCCGGGGCCGCCAGACCAGCGAAAGCTCCGCCTACGAATACGCGACGTTTCATGTTTGCTCCTCCAAGGCTTACCTGCATGATAATGCAGTTCGCCTCCAGCGGCGAGGCACGGAGGTCACAGCAGCAACCGGTAGAAGCGGAACAGGAAGTTATTGATGGGAAGAATCTCCACGCCGCGAAAGCCGGCATCGAGGGCGTACCGCCGCAGCGTGGACGGGCGCATCGCCGCGCCAGTACCGGCGGAAGGTTGGTCGGCCATCCCCGAGGGCAGGCAGTGCAGAACGCTGAACCCGTACATCAGGCGCTCGACGACGCTAGCGCCGGGCTGGAACTCCTCGCCGACCCGCTCGTCCACCACCAGCACCGCGCCGTCGTCTTTCGCCAGGCGGCGCATGGAGCGCAGCGCGCCGACCGGGTTCGACATATCGTGGATGCATTCGAACGCGGTGACCAGGTCGTACTGCCCCGCGAGTCCGTTGTCGCCGGCATCCCGGACGAAGAACCGGACGCGCTCACCAATAGCGTACTGTCCCGCATTCGTCCGGGCGAGTTCGACCGACGGCCCGTCGAGATCGAAGCCGTCCACGCGGACGTTCGGATAGTGCAACGCGATGCCGATGCTTGACCAACCCGCGCCGCAGCCGACATCCGCCACGCGGGCTGGACTGGCGCCCGACAAGCGCGCGTGGACTTCCGGAATCGCAGGCAGCCACTCCTTGCCCAGTTGATACAGGAACGCGGCGCGGTTGATTCGCGCCTGTCCTTCACGTACGTCAGCGCCGTAGGCCGCGAACGGGACCCCGCCGCCGGTGCGAAACGCGGTCAGCAGCGCGTCGATCGGGCGGACTGCTCCGGCGACGATTTGCGCGAGGGGCGCGAGGTAGTTCAGGCTATCGCGCTGGGCAAGGACCTCGTCATGGCCGGACGGAAGGCAGAAACGCCGCGCGCCGTTCCCGCCTGGGGTCTCTTTCACCTCCAGGATGCCCGCCATGGCCTGCTGTTCCATCCACTCTCGCGCGTAGCGCTCGTGCGTGCCGGTGCGTGCGGCGAGCTCCACCGAGGTCAGCGGCCCATCGGCGGAAAGCACTTCATAGAACCCCAGCCGGTCGCCGAGATGGATTGTGAAGATATCGAAGGCTCCAAGCGCCGATTGGAAGAGCCGTTCGATGAATGCATCCCGTCGCGCCGCCGTCTGTTCGGTTTCGAATTGTGTCGCTGTTACCATGGTTGCCTCCCATGTGCTCGGTTCTTTTCCGTAAACTGGTCTTAACCGGGAGGGGTTCGGAACCGAGCGACTTGCCCCTCATCTGGGAATGCGAAAAAACGGAGCGGGACCCGACACGCAGGGGCGATTTTTTTCGATGAGCGAGGTCTCCGAAGGCACAGGGCCGGCCGACGTGACGCAGCTTCTGGGGGAGTTGCGCTCGGGTTCGCGTTCGGCAGCTGGGCGTCTTTTTCCCCTTGTTTAAGAGGAACTTCGGCGACTCGCCAGGGGACAACTCCGGCGGGAACACGGTGACCACACGCTACAGCCAACGGCGCTGGTTCACGAGGTATACCTGAAACTTGCGGGTTCAGGGCCCGAGCGATGGAGGGACCGGGCGCACTTCCTCGGGATCGCGGCGCGGGCGATGCGCCAGGTCCTTGTGGATCACGCCCGTCGCCGCATGGCGGAGAAGCGCGGAGGACAGTGGGAACGGACAACGCTCGCCGAGGGCCGGTACGGCATCGCGGCGACACTGGAGGACCTCGTCGCGCTCGATGCCGCACTCGACCGGCTGGATGCAGTCGATCCACGCCTACGGCAGGTGGTGGAGCACCGCTACTTCGCGGGTCTTACCGACCGCGAAATCGCGGAGGTGATGGGTATTACGGAGCGAACCGTTCAGCGTGATTGGGCGCGTGCAAGGGCGTGGCTATACAAGGAGCTATATCCGGCTCCATAGACGACGATGAAGACCGCGGATCGCTGGAAGAAAATCACAGCGCTTTTTGACGGAGCACTCGAGCAACCCGAAGCACGCCGCGCGGAGTGGCTGGCCACGGCCTCCGACGGAGACGAGGACGCCCGGGCCGAGGTCGAACGGATGCTGGCCGCGCACGGTATCGCCGGCGGGATTCTCGATCACCCGACGTTCACCATGTCGCCCACGGACTTCCAGGAGGACGACGGCCCGCAGGCGGGTTCCGCCGTGGCGGGCCGGTACCGGGTCCTGCGCGAGGTCGGTCGCGGCGGCATGGGCGTCGTGTACGAGGCCCATGACCCGAGGCTGGATCGCCGGATCGCTCTCAAGTTTCTGCCACCGCGCGCCGGGACTGAAGCAAAGGCGCGGTTTCTGGCGGAAGCGAAAACGGCTTCCGCGATCGATCATCCGAACATTTGCACGGTTTACGACGCCGGCGACACGGACGACGGCCGCCTTTGGATCGCTATGGCCTTCTATGACGGTGAAACCGTTGCACAGCGGTTGCGTAAAGGGCCGTTTTCGGTGGATGAGAGTATCCGGGTCGCCTCTCACGTTTTGCGTGGGCTCGAGTGCGCGCACGGGGCGGGGATCGTTCACCGCGACATCAAGCCGTCGAACATCATGCTTACGGCGCGGGGGGAGGTGAACATTCTGGATTTCGGCGTCGCAAAACTGGCCCACGAGAGCTCAGAAACTCGGCCCGGGACAAAAATCGGGACGGCGGCCTACATGTCACCGGAGCAGGCGCGCGGCGAGGTCGTGGATCACCGCACGGATCTATGGTCCCTGTGCGTGGTGATGTGCGAGATGCTGTCAGGCCAGAGACTGTTCCGAGGCGACCATGAGGTGTCGGTGATGCACGCGATTCTATACGACGAGCCTCCGACTCCCTCGCTTCCCGGCGGGCTCGAACGGATCGTTCGAAAGGCCCTCGCCCGAGAGCGAGCCGAGCGCTACGCCGGCGCCGCAGCCATGCTCGCGGACCTCGAGAGATTCCTTGATCCGGGGGTAGGCCCGGCAGCGCGCCTGCCGGCGCAGCTGACAAGCTTTATCGGGCGCGAGCGTGAGATCGAGCAGATCGGCGGTTTACTTTCAACGGCCCGGCTGCTTACGTTGACCGGACCCGGCGGCGCAGGCAAGACACGGCTTGCTCTCAAGGCGGCAACCCAACTCGCCGAGAAGTTCGAAGGCTCCGTGGTGTTCGTTCCGCTGGCGGCGATCAACGATCCCGACCTCGTCGCTCCCGCGATGGCTCAGGTTGTGTGCTCCCAGCGGTCGCCCGGCTTAGGGGCGGTCGACGAACTGCGGTTCGCTCTTCGCGACAGGAAGGCGCTGCTCGTTCTCGACAATTTCGAACAGGTAGCGGCGGCTGCGCCCGTGGTCGCCGAACTGCTGGCTGCGTGTCCCGAGGTCAAGATGGTCGTCACGAGCCGTGTGCCTCTTCGGCTCACCTGCGAACACGAATTCCCCGTGCCGCCGCTGCCGCGTCCGCTGCGTGGCGACCCGCCCGATCCGCGGACCCTGGAGAGAAACCCGGCCGTCGCGTTGTTCGTGGATCGCGCCAGGGCAACGCGGCCGGACTTTGCTCTGACCGCGGAGAACGCCGCTGACATCGCCGAACTTTGCGCAAGGCTGGACGGTCTACCGTTGGCGATCGAACTGGCGGCCGCTCGCGTGAAAATGTTCCCGCCGCACGCCATGCTGGAGCGCCTGTGCCACCGCCTGGACTTCCTGAAAACCGATCAGAAAGATCGCCCGGCGCGCCACCAGACAATTCGCCAGGCGATCTCATACAGCTACGACCTGTTGAACGAACCCGAGCAGCGCCTGTTTCGCAGGCTGGCGGTCTTCGTGAACGGCTTGACGCTGGATGCGGCCGCGGCACTGGCGAACGCAGGCGGCTCTCTTGAACTCGACGTCGAAGAGGGGATCTCGGGTCTGGTCGATCACAGCCTGTTACGTCGTTCGGACGACGCCGGAAAAGAACCTCGCTTCCACATGCTCGAGATCGTCCGCGATTACGCGCTCGAACGTCTGGAGGAGAGGGAGAGGGAATCCGCGCGCGAGGCGCACGCTCTCCACTTTCTGGCGCTCGCCGAACGAGCCGACCCTCTTCTTACCGGCCCGATGCAGGTGGAATGGATGGATCGTCTGGAGGCAGAGCATGACAACCTCCGGGCGGCGATCGCATGGGCGGAAGAAAAGGGTGAGGCCGAAGCAGGTCTGCGGATCGGCGCTGCGCTTTGGCGCTTCTGGCTTGTCCGCGGGCACCTGAGCGAAGGCCGCCGGAAACTGGACCAACTGCTCGCACAGCCAGGAAAAGGGTCTTCCCTGGTGAGAGCTCGTGCGCTGAACGGCGTGGGAACGCTGGCGCACAACAACGGAGAGAACGGCGAGGCGCGAGTGTTCCTGGAAGAGGCGCTCCTGCTGTTCCGGCAGGCAGGAGACCGAAGGGGCGTGGCCTCGGTGCTGGGTAATCTGGGCTGGGTGGCTTGCGAACTGACGGATTTGGAGGCGGCCGAAACCCTTTCCACGGAAGCGCTGGAGTTGAACCGGGAACTCGGCGAGAAACGTGGGTGCGCTCTGGCGTTGAACAATCTTGGTTGGGTGGCGACCTACCGCTCGGAGTACCGCCGCGCCGTGGCCTACCAGGAGCAAAGCCTTGCGTTACGGCAGGAGATCGGCGACAGCCGGGGTGTGGCCTTCACACTCTCCAACATCTCGTGGGCGGAAATGTGTCTTGGCGACTACGTGCGGGCCGAAACGCTTGCCGATCGGGCGCTCGAAATGCTGCGGGAACTTCACGACCGGTCGATCCTCGGGTGGGCGCTGGTCATCCGTGGGTGGATCGCTTCCGAGAAGGGCGAGCACGAGCGCGCGGCTGGGTTTGTCGAAGAGTGTTAC
>JAEHDI010000983.1 GCA_016880505.1 Bryobacterales bacterium
TCGCGGACATCGACGCCTACCCGATCTGCCTGCAGACGCAAGACCCCGATGAGATCGTCAATGCAGTGCGCTGGATAGCGACCGGCTTCGGCGGAATCAACCTCGAAGACATCAGCGCGCCACGCTGCTTCGACATCGAACAGCGGTTGAAGGCGTCGCTCGATATTCCCGTCATGCACGACGATCAGCACGGCACGGCGGTCGTAATTCTGGCCGGTTTGATGAATGCGCTCACGGTGATTAAAAAACCGATGGACCAGGTTTGCGTCGTTGTGAACGGGCTTGGCGCCGCCGGCCTGACTTGCTGCCGGATGCTCGTGACTGCCGGTGTGAGACAGATCGTGGGATGCGGTCGGCAGGGGATTATCATGGCCGAACCGCCGGAACGTCTGATCGCCTGCCGTGACAACCTACTGTCCTGCGTGCACCGCGACCGTCCGAAAGGCACACTCCAGGATGCGCTCAAGGGTGCCGACGTCTTCATTGGTCTCTCCAGCGCCAATCTCCTTACACCGGAAGACCTCGATCGAATGGCTCCCGATCGCATCGTCTTTGCCATGGCCAATCCGGACCCGGAGATCAAGCCGGAACTGGCGATGGACCGCTGCCGGATCTTTGCCACCGGCCGGTCGGACTATCCGAACCAAATCAACAATGCGCTGGCGTTCCCGGGGATTTTCCGAGGCGCGCTGGATGTGCATGCCCGCGAAATCAACGATGCGATGAAAATGGCGGCAGCCCGCGCCATCGCCGGCATTATTCCCGGCGACACCCTTAGCGAGGACTATATCATCCCAAGCGTATTCGATAAGCAGGTGGTTCCGCAGGTGGCGCAGGCGGTCGCCCGGGCCGCTCGCGAGACGGGAGTGGCACGAAAACCCTGAGGGCTATTTCCCTTCGCCTAAACTCCGTTCGTACAGCAGCACCTTCCAGCCATCTTCCTCGCTCAAAAACTGTCCGACGATCGGAAGCATACCGGTCCCCGGCACGTTACCGGACTGTCCCATGCTGCCGTTCTTGAGCACCCACATCATTTCACCAGGTGTCCGTACCTTGTTGAAATTCGGGTTGGTGAAGTTGCGTGGCTGGATCGGCAATATCTTTGCCGCACCGCCGTCGCCCTTACCTTCCGGCCCATGGCACTGAAAGCAGGTGCCACGGCCGAGGAAAATTTCCTTGCCTTCCTTCAAAATTTCCGGTGTCGATCCGAACGGTGACTTCAAGGCTTTGGCCTCCGCCAGTTCGTCGGCCGGCACGCGCGGAATCTTGATGTCGAACTCGCCGCCAGCCTGGCCGTAACCGGATGGCTCGACGGCCTGACCGACACCTGGAATCATCAGCATCAACGCACTGACCGCCAGCAGTAAACGAACCATCGCGTGTTCCTCCAGAAAATAAAATTGGTTCGAAAGCGGGCGGAGTCTAGCACAGCTATTTTCCATCAGGCAATGCCGCCGATTATGCTAAAATGCGCCCATCTCTGGAGACAGTGCATGCCCTTCGACTTCAGAAAATTGGGGAAATACCGAACCGGCATGCTGCGCCGTATCGCCGAGCTCAAAGCCAAAACTGAAGACAGCCTCGACGTCGCCTTGGACACCATGATACAGGAACGTGTGGACAGCTACTTCCGCATCGAACAGGGTTTTGCCGAGATCGAGCACTCCTTGCAGACCATCGAAGCGGACCTGTCGCAGGTCGGCGATATTTCCACCGCCCAACGGCTGGAAGCCCGTTTGGAATTCGTCGAAGACCGGTATGACGAGTTGGACAGCGAAGTCCGTGAACGGCCTCGCCGTCGCCGTCGCAAGATCAACCTCACCGACTTCTTTAAAGCGGCGAGCGGCGGAGGCGGAGCCATGCCAGGCCAACCGGGCGAGGTCAACACGGCTGGCGAAGCCTATGACGCGCTGGGGCTGGAATTCGGCAGCTCGATGTCGGCCGTCACCAAGGCCTTCCGCGAGAAGGCCAA
>JAEHDI010000984.1 GCA_016880505.1 Bryobacterales bacterium
CGCGCGAAGATGGCGGATGTCTTCCGGCGTCATGGCATGACGGTGGCCGCGCTCCCGCCTGCTAAGTAACGTGCGGCTGGTACGTGAGAACCGGCGCGCGGGTTCGCGGGCCGGCACGCACACTACTATTTGCCCGCCGGCTTGCCTTCCACGTCGAGCAGCAGAACCTCGCCGAGGCCCAGTTCTTTCACCGCCGGTTCGATCTTCGAAACGTCGCCTACCAGCAGCAGCGTGGTGCCCGCGGGCGCCGCGTACTTCTTCGCCGCCGCGTTCACCGCTTCCCGCGAGGTCTTGGACAACTCCTCCGTTTCGCGCTGCAATTCCGAAACCGGCAGTTCGTCGGCCCAAAGCTGAGCCACCTGCCCGGCGATTCGCCCCAGCGACTCGAACTGCTGGGCGTAGCCGCGCACCCGGGTGTTGCGGGCATAGTCCAGCTCGGCCTCGGTCACCGACTTCTCTCCGGCGAAGTTCTTCAGCTCCTTCACGAACTCCGCGATCGACTCCTTGGTCTTGTTCGTCTGGACTCCGCCCGACGCCGTCCAATATCCAGACCTCGAATAAAACTGCGGGAAAGAGAACACTCCGTAGGAGTAGCCTTTCTCCTCGCGCAGGTTCATGTCGAGCCTGGCGCCCGCGGTCCCACCCCAGACCGCATCAGCCAGCCGCAGCGCATAGTAATCATCCGATTTCCGAGCGATTCCCGGCAGTATTTGCACCACCTGGGTCTGGGCGGCGTCCTGCCGGTCCACGACATAGACCTTTCCCGGGCCGACCGGCCTGGCATCGCCGATCTCGACCGGTTTCGGAGCGCTGCCGGACCAGGTTCCGAAATACTGCCGTGCAAGCCGTGTTGCCTCCTCCAGAGTGACGTCCCCGGCGAACACAAGCGCTGAGCCACCAGGCTTCCAGAGCGTTTCGTGGAAGCGTGTGAAATCGTCCCGCGTCAACCCTTTCACCGTCGCTGGCAAGCCGCGCACCGGGCGTCCGTACGAGTGATCGTGTCCGAAAGCCAGCATCGGTCCGACACGGGCGGCAATCGCGTAGGGTTCGGCCTCCTCCTGAGAGAGCGCGTCGAGGCGGATCTTTTTCTCGCGGTCAAGTTCCGATTCCGGGAAGACCGGATTGCGCACCACGTCGGCGAAGACCGCCAGCGCCGGGCCGAGGTTGCGCTTCAGCACCTCGAAGCCCATGGTGGAGTGCTCGCGCCTGGCCGAGCCCGCGATAGAAGTCCCCAGGTCGGCCATGGCCTGTTCGATTTCGAGGGCCTTCTTCGTCTTCGTGCCCATCTTCATCATGGTGACGGTCAGGTCGGCCAGGCCTTCCTTGCCGGGCGGGTCATAGACGCCGCCGGGCCGCGTGGCCAGCGTGACGGCGACCTTGGGAAGATCATTGCGCTCCACCACAAACAGCTCCATGCCGTTGTCTAGCCGCGCTGACTTCACTTCCGGAACCCGGAACGGGCGGTCGGCGCCGAGCGGCGGCTGCTTGGAGCGGTCCAGTGCAATCTGCGATTCGCGCCCGGATTTCTCGGGACGGAAGCGGAGCAGCACGCGGTTGCGGTTGTTCAGGTACTTGTCCACTGCCTGCCGCACGCCCTCGATGGTGGCATTGCGGTGCCGTGACATATCCTCCTCGAACTTGGCGGGCTCGCCCAGGTAGGTGTTGTACGCGTTCAACAGGTCGGCCTTGCCTCCGAAGCCGCCGATGCGTTCGAGCCCCGATATGTAGTTGTACTCCCACTTGGCCTTGGCTCGATTCAACTCCGCCGGCGTGGGCCCGGCCTTCGCGAGCAGCGCGATCTGCTCGGTAACGATCTTCTCGATGTGCGGGAGCGAGGCGCCTGCCCGGGCGGTGGCCCACAGCACGAAGTTGCTGCCGCTCTCGCGCGTGAACTGGAACGCGGTTGTGTCGGAACAGAGCTGCTTTTCGTACACGAGGACCTTGTTCAAGCGCGCCGAGAGGCCGTCACTGAGAATGGTGCCCACAAGTTCCAGTTCGGCATCGCCGGGCTCGAAAAACGCCGGCGAGTGCCAGGCGAAATAGGAGCGTTCCTGCGGGACGCGGTCGCGCGCTTCAATAATGCGCTCTCCGTCGAGCCGGGCCGGGGCGCGTTCGGGGCGGTCCAG
>JAEHDI010000985.1 GCA_016880505.1 Bryobacterales bacterium
ACCACCTGCCTGCCGTCGGTGAAGGGCCGGACTTTTTCGTCCGCCAGCGCTTTCGCCTTGAGATCGTCCTGCGGAGTTCCGAATGGCGCCCAAAGACGGCTCCGCAGCTTGCCGTTGACCTGAACGACGACCTCTGCGAGGTCCTCCTTGGCGAGTTCCGGATCGAACTCCGGCCACGCCTGACGGCAGAGAGGTCCGGTGCGGCCGACCTCCTCCCACATTTCCTCGGCCAGGTACGGGGCGAACGGGGCGAGCAGAAGGATCAGCTTCTCGAGCGCCTCCCGCATCGCGGCGGGCGAGATCTGCGCCTCGGCCGGAGTGAGTTCGTTGACGAACTCCATGACGGCCGCGATGGAGGTGTTGAAGTGCCAGCGGCTCTCGAAGTCCTCGGTGACTTTTCGGATGGTCTGATGCAGCTTGCGGAGAATGCGGCGGTCGGCCTCCGCGGACGGGTCGCCGGTTGCGCCGGCAGACCTGATCCTGTCGGCGTTGCGGGTGACGAAGCGGTAGACGCGGCCAAGGAAGCGGTACATGCCCTCGACGCCGCCGTCCTGCCAGTCCACGTCCTTTTCAGGCGGCGCGGCGAATAGGACGAACAGGCGTGCGGTGTCGGAACCATAGCGCTCGGCGGCGGCGTCGGCGCTGACGACGTTGCCTTTGGACTTCGACATCTTGGCGCCGTCCTTGATCACCATGCCCTGGGTGAAGAGGCGCGTGGCCGGCTCGTCGTTGGCGATCAGGCCGAGGTCGCGCATCACCTTGGTGAAGAAACGCGAGTAGATCAGGTGCAGGATGGCGTGCTCGACGCCGCCGATGTACTGGTCGATGGGGAACCAGTAGGCGATCTTCTTCGAATCGAACGGCGCCTTGTCGTTATGCGCGTCGCAGTAACGGTAGAAGTACCACGACGAGTCGATGAACGTATCCATCGTGTCCGACTCTCGCCGGGCGGCGGCGCCGCACTTCGGGCAGGCCACGTTGACGAACTCGGGGACGTTTTCGAGCGGCGAGCGGCCTTTGCCGGTGATCGCGACGTTGAGCGGCAGCACCACGGGCAGGTCGCTCTCCGGTACCGGCACGACGCCGCAATGCGCGCAGTGAACAACTGGAATCGGTGTGCCCCAGTATCGCTGCCGCGAGATGCCCCAGTCGCGAAGGCGGTATGTGATCGCTGCTTTGCCGAAGCCCTCGCGTTCCGCCTTCTCGTTCATGCGGCGACGCGCCTCGGCGCTCGGCAGGCCGGAAAACTCGCCGGAGTTTTCGCAAATGCCGTCGTCGACGAAGGCGCCTTTCATTGTGGCTGTGTCGGCCAGTTCGCCGTCCACCGGACGGATCACCGGACGGACAGGGATGCCGAAGCGGGTGCAGAACTCGAAGTCGCGCTCGTCGTGGGCGGGAACAGCCATGATTGCGCCTGTTCCGTAACCCATCAGGACGAAGTTGCCGATCCAGATCGGGACCTTCTCCCCGTTGTAAGGATTGACGGCGTGCCGGCCGGTGAAAAAGCCATCCTTGACGAGATCGCCCGGGTCGCGGCGGGAGCGATCATCGACCATCGCCTTGAGTCGCGCCTGGTCGTCGGACCGAACGAGCCGTGCGGACAGCGGATGCTCCGGGGCGAGAATCACGCACGTGGCGCCGAAGATCGTGTCCACGCGGGTGGTGAAGACGCGAATCGGCTCGC
Organism: Bryobacterales bacterium; assembly: GCA_016880505.1. Lineage (GTDB taxonomy): Bacteria > Acidobacteriota > Terriglobia > Bryobacterales > Bryobacteraceae > JAEHDI01. The sequence continues at coordinate 1,685 of JAEHDI010000985.1, forward strand.
CGGTTTCTTCCAGACGGAAATCGGCCTCTGTACCCTCGGAACGGCCAATCCAGTTGCGCTGCATGATGAGCACGCGCTCGGGCCAGCCGCCTTCGAGTTTTTCAATGTCGCGCAGCAGTTCGTCGGCGTAGGCGGTGATCTTGAGGAACCACTGCTCGAGCGAACGCTGCTCGACTACGGTGGACTCGTGCCGCCAGCAGCAGCCGTCCACGACCTGTTCGTTGGCGAGCACGGTGGCGCACTCGGGGCACCAGTTGACGAGCGCGTTGGAGCGGTAGGCCAGCCCACGCTCGAGCATCTTGAGAAAGAACCACTGGTTCCAGCGGTAGTATTCGGGCTCGCACGTGGACACTTCGCGGTCCCAATCGTAGCTGAAGCCGTACCGCTTGTGCTGCTTCTTCATGTACGCGATGTTTTCGAAGGTCCACTCGCGCGGGTGGCGCCGGTTGGCGATGGCGGCGTTCTCGGCCGGCAGGCCGAAAGCATCCCATCCCATGGGGTGCAGCACGTTGAAGCCGCGCATCCACTTGTAGCGGGCCAGGGCGTCGCCGATGGTGTAGTTGCGGATGTGGCCCACGTGGAGCGTCCCGCTCGGGTAGGGAAGCATCTCGAGCAGGTAATACTTGGGCCGCGAGGGGTCCTCTTTCGCTTCAAAGAGGTTGGCGCCCTGCCAGCGCTCGCACCATTTCAGCTCGATCTGGTTGTGGTCGTACGGCTTTTCCGGCATAGGTTCTTCAATGTTTCGAGGTTTCGGCGATCGTCGCCGTCCCGGTCGATGGGAGTCTCGAGGATGAAGGCTTTACTCCTGAGCCGGGGGTGATTCAGGATGCGGCGAAACCCTGGAATTCCAATATAGCCCTCTCCGATGTGCTCGTGCCGGTCCACTCGGGAGCCGAGGGGAGTTTTCGAGTCATTAGCGTGGATGACGTGCACGTTCGCGAGCCCGAGGATTCGGTCCGCTTCGCGCACGGTTTCTTTCAGCCCGGCACGCGCGGCGACGTCGTAACCGGAGGCGAGGCAGTGGGCGGTATCGAGGCAGAAGCCGATCTCGAAACCGACGCGGTCCGATGCGAGACGGCGGAGCTCGGCGAGCTCCTCGAAGCGGCTGCCGATGGTGGAACCGGAGCCGGCGGTGTTTTCGAGGAGAAGGGCGAGCGGCCCGCGCAGACCCTTGGCCGCTTTTACCAGCGACTCGACGAGCGTATGGATACCCCGCTCGAGCGACTGCGCCTTGTAGCTGCCGGGGTGGGCGACCAGGTACTCGGCGCCGAGGGCCAGGGCGCGCTCGATCTCTCCGCGAAACGCGGCGATGGATTGCGCTCGGATTTTCGGATCAGCCGCGGCGAGGTTAATCAGGTAGTTGTCATGGATGACGAGCGGGGCAAGATCATGCCGCTCGCGGGTCTCGCGCATGTTGCGGATCTCATCCGACGACGGCGCCCGGGCGCGCCACATGCGCGGACTGGAGGAGAAGATCTGGAAGGTGTTGGCGCCGAGCTCGGCCGCGCGCACGGCGGCCTGATCGAGCGACCCGGCGATGGACGTGTGAATCCCGATGCGCAGACGGACTATCGTAGCAAAGCGGCGGCCGGCGTCACCGCGGCGCGGAGCGTAGGCCGCGCTGAGCGACGACTACGGTTTGGGTTTCTCGGCCAGGGTGCGGCGGAGGATGGGGAGGGTAGCCCGGTCCTTGTCGCCCGCGGCTTCTTCCTTAGTGGCGATGAGGGTTTCGAGGTCCAGGACGCGCACGTTGAAGTTTTGCCCGATGGGCATCTTCACCGAGTTGGGCAGAAGGGCCGTATAGTCACGTGACCGGCCGATGGCGCCGAGCAGGTCCAGCGGGCCGAATCGCGTCATCAGAAGCTGATGGCCCGGCGAGGAGAGGTGCGAGGCCCGCGGCTTCAGTCGCCTCTCTGGCTGTGCCCGGTAGTAGGATTCAAGCTCATCGAGTGCGCCTAGAAGCCGCTCGATGTTCGCTTCGTCCCTCGAATGGACGACGTCCAGATCGAAGGTGCTCAGCGGCGCTCCTTGCAGGACTGCTCCCACTCCGCCGACGACGATGAAGTCGACGCCATGGCGCCGCAGCACCTTGAGGAGAGCGAGGAAGTCAGTCGGCGGTGCTTTCGGCACGTATCCTCTCGACGGAACTGACGAACTGCTGAAGAACTTCGAGGCGTTCGGCGGGATTCAACGAGAGCATCCAGCGAATGAGCGTGAGGTCCACGCCGTCCTCGGAGATGGACGGAGGGCCGGGGGCGGTCTCCGGCTGAAGCTCCATGGTTGGATTGTGGCACACTGCTTGCAGGAGCGGAGGTGCATTGAATCTCGCAAAGCTCCGCAGGTGGTCGCAACTCGTTTTCCTTGCCCTATTCTTGTTTCTTTTAATCAAAACCGAGTTTCGCGGGTCTTTTGCTGCAACGAAAGGGGATATTCGGCTCTCGTACCCCGTTAGCATCTTCCTGGAGGCGGATCCGCTGGCCACGGTCACCACGGCGCTGTCCACCGGGGCACTGTACAAGGGCCTGCTGTGGAGCCTGGTGATCCTGATCCCGACGCTTTTCCTCGGGCGTTTCTTCTGCGGGTGGGTCTGCCCGCTGGGGACTTTGCACCACTTTTTCAGCAGCCTGAAGTCCGAAAAGAAACGAGGTAAGCAGAGGCTCGACTCAAACCGCTGGAAACGGTGGCAGAACCTGAAGTACTACATCCTGATCGCAGTGCTCGTGGCGGCGGCCTTCGGAAGCGGGCTGGCGGGAATCCTGGACCCGATCCCGCTTATAGTGCGATCGCTGGCTCTGTCGGTGCTGCCCGCGGTGAACTACGCGCTGAACGCAACATTCGACATCAGCGTGCTGAGCTTCAAGCAGCCCTATTTCCGCCAGGGGTTTTTCCTTGGACTGCTGCTGGTGGCAATCATTGCGGTGAACTTCCGGATCACGCGGTTCTGGTGCCGGGCTCTGTGCCCGCTCGGGGCGCTGCTCGGGCTGGCGTCGCGGTGGTCGGTCCTGGGGATCGAGAAGCGGGCCAGCCAGTGCGGGGACTGCAACCGCTGCCTGCTCCACTGCCAGGGCGGCGACGACCCGATCCCGGGGGCCACGTGGCGTAAAGCGGAGTGCCACCTGTGCTTCAACTGCGTGGCCGATTGTCCGGAGGCGGGCGGCATCCGGTTCCGGTTCTTCCCAACGGGAACGGCAACCGCAGTCGCACCCGATCTCCAGCGGCGAAAGGCTGTGACGGGACTGGCGGCGGGCGTGGCCGCACTGCCGCTGTTTCGCAGCACGACCGGGCTGAAGTCGGAGCACGACAGCCGGCTGGTGCGGCCACCAGGCGCGCTCGACGAGAAGAGTTTTCTGGAACGCTGCATCCGCTGCGGCCAATGCATGAAGGTGTGTCCGAACAACGCGCTGCACCCGACGTTCGCGCAGGCGGGAGTCGAGGGATTGTGGACACCGGTGCTCATCCCG
>JAEHDI010000986.1 GCA_016880505.1 Bryobacterales bacterium
GCGCCTGTGATGACGGCCTGACTTGCGATGACGGTGGCTGCCGTTGCCAAAACGACCATCGGCAACAGAAGTTGATCCGGCACCAGCCGATAAAACGGATTTTCGATGGCGGCAGGATCCGCCAAAACCTTCGCTCCCTGCCCAAAATAGTTGATGAGAAGAGCAGGAAATACGAGGCAGAGCCAAGCCGTCTGGATTGGCTTGCGGCCGAAATGACCTAGATCGGCATAAAGGGCCTCGCCACCGGTCACCACCAGGAACACGGCGCCGAGCGTTACCAGCCCGATCGTGCCATGGTGGATCAGGAAGTTCACGCCGTAATACGGATTGATCGCAAAGAGAACAGTTGGATCGTCCCGTATATGGAGTCCGCCGGCAATTGCGATCGAAACAAACCAGATGACCATGATGGGGCCGAACATCGCCGCCACCCTAGCGGTGCCGCGGCTCTGCGCCGCAAACAAGGCGATCAGGATAATAACCGTCAATGGCACAACAAAATCGCTGAACGCAGGACTCGCAAGCTTGAGCCCTTCGACGGCCGAGAGGACAGAAATCGCAGGCGTGATCACGGAGTCGCCGAGAAACATAGAGGCACCGATGACACCGAGGATAAAGACAAAGGCCGTGCGCCGACCAAGGGCACGGGTAGCGAGCGCCGTTAGTGACAGGGTGCCGCCCTCACCGTTATTGTCTGCGCGCAGCAGGATGAGGACGTATTTCAGCGTGACCGTAACGATGAGCGCCCAGAGAATGAGCGAAAGAACGCCCAGAACGATTTCGCGCGTTACGATCGCGTCATTGCTGGCGGCCATCGCGGCTTCGCGAAAGGCATAAAGCGGACTGGTCCCGATATCGCCGTAGACGACGCCAACGCTGCCAAGCGAAAGCGCAATGAGGCTCGGAGGCGCGTCAGGTCCGGCGCGCGTGGCGGCCGTCGTTTCACTCCCGCCGTTGTTCATTGAGAAATTGGCCCGCCGGTGTCAGAAGGCGGGGCTTATATCATCGCGCCAGCGTTAAGAACACAGGGCTTTCCCCAGCCCTCTACCGCCTCTCACGGGGTCAAGTTCGGGGGTAGAGGCGGCTCTTCCTTCATCAACGTAATCGTCACCCGGCGGTTCGGGGACATGGAAGGATCGTCTGGGAACAACGGATCGGTATCGGCCTTGCCAGCCACCATGAAAATATTGCCCGGTGGCACGCCTTCTGCTTCCAGAATTTGCCGCACGGCGTTTGCACGGTCAGCCGACAATTCCCATGGGCCATATCCGGGCTTTGGCGGAACTTTGCTTGAGGCCGTGTGCCCCACAATCGAGAGCCGATACGGCATCGCTTTGAGCTGCGGAGCGATCTTCTGGATGATCTTGCGCGTACGCTCAAAAGGCTCCTTTGTGCCGTCGGGAAACATCGAACGCCCGTCTTGGTCGACAATCTCGATGTTGAGTCCCTGCTTCGTTTCCTCGAGCATGATGTGCTTCGAGACCTCGGTAATCTCCGGCATTTCCTGCAAGGCCTGGCGCAGCGACGCAGATGCAAGCGAGAACTTGCGGTCCTCCTTGAAGCGGGCCCCATATGAACGTTGACGATCGTTCTCCTCGGGTGAGGGCGTCGCGGACGCTTCGGACGGATCGATGTGCGCGGCATTCTTCAGCCGGGGGCGTGTGGGAAGACCGAGGACCTCAATAATTCCGGAATAGCGCACGCGGTCCTGAACGCCAAAGGCATCCCGCATTGAACCAGCGACGACCTGGAGCTTGGCCTGATCCTGTGTTGAAAAGGCAACGAGCATCACAAAGAAGCTGACCAGAAGGCCCATAAGGTCGGCGAAGGTGACGAACCACCCGTGACCGCCGCCGTGACCTGCTTCCTTACGTCTCGCCATCCTATGCCTGCAAACGCGCCGCGCTAAGCGGGCAC
>JAEHDI010000987.1 GCA_016880505.1 Bryobacterales bacterium
CTGTCCCAATCCGGCGACAATCAGTTGCCGTCCGGAAACCATGATCTTCTTGAGATCCAGTTCCAGCCCGATCACGAACAGCAACAGCACTAAGCCGATCTCGGAGATCAATTCGATGCTCTCGGGGTTCTTTAGAAGTCCCACCCCCAGTTTCTCGCCGAGCAGACAGCCGGCCAGCAGGTAGGCCAGGATTATGGGCTGCTTGACTCGGTGGGCCAGGTACCCGAGGATAGCCGCGATGATGACCGAGAGGCCGATTTCTTCGAGAACGCCGTGCAGTTGAATCGACGACAGCCAGTTCCCGGCGTCGGCTAGATTGAAGGACATTCGCCAGCTCCTCACCGCTCGAACTTGAGTTGGAACGCCTGAATTCCGTGCCCGCGGCGGATCAACCACGGACGCACCCGAAGGTGGCCGGTAAGAACACCGGCATCCCGGCTTCCTAAGTTTACTTCGTTTTTCCGCCGCCGTCACCTCCTGTGTAACCTGGCCACGCGCCAGCGCCGGATTGTTGTCACGTTGTTATCGTTGAATTGACTCTGAAACTATTTATTACTTACAGGTTCTTTTCTCGTCTTAAAATCATGACACTATCGATTGCCACTTGCGATATAATCATTCGGCACGACGTCATGATCGGACAGACCATCAAGCACTACAAGATCATCGAAAAACTCGGCGATGGTCGTGTGGGGCCAATCTACAAGGCCCAGGACCTGAACCTGGATCGAATTGTTATGCTCAAGTTCCTCCAACCGGAGGTCGCCCGCGACGAAACAGCGAAGGCCCGGTTCCTTTTGGAAGCCAAGGCCGCCTCGGCACTGGATCACCCAAACATAGGCACGTTCTATTCGATGGAGCAGACCGACGATGGCCAATTGTTCACGTCGTTTGCGTACCACGAAGGCGTTCTGCTCTCGGAGAAGATCAAACAGGGACCTCTGCCTTTGGAGCAGGCTGTCGACATCGTCAACCAGATCGGCCGCGGCCTGGCGCAAGTCCATCTGAAAGGAATCATCCACAGGAACATCAAGCCCGGTAACGTGCTTCTGACTCGCGAAGGGTCGGTGAAGATTCTCGACTTTGGCCTGGCCAAGCTTCAGGCGGCATCCTCCGCGCTCACGCAGGCGGGCGTCGTGCTCGGAACACCGGCATACATGGCGCCGGAGCAGCTCAAGGGTGGAAGGATCGACCAGCGCACCGACGTCTGGGCCCTCGGCATCCTGATGTACCTGATGATCACCGGCCGGCTGCCGTTCGAGGCCGACAATTTCGTCTCGCTCACCTTCGCCATCATGGAAGACAACCCAACGTCGATGTTGAGTCTCCGGCCGGAAGCCACGCCGGAGCTCGAGCGCATCGTGGAGAAGGCGTTGGCCAAGCAGCCCGACGACCGGTACGCGGAAGTCAACGATCTGCTGGCGGACCTGGCGGCGGCTACTTCCCGGAAGAACCCGATTCCAGTAACCGTCCGGGACGCCGATACCGCTACCATGGCCCCGGCGGTTGAAGCGCCGTCGCAGCCGGTGCTCGGGATGGCCTACGTTTTGTTTCTGGACATTGTGGGTTATTCGAAGCTGCTGATGGACACCCAGGCGCGCGCGGTCGAAGACCTGTCTTCCGCCGTGCTCTCCACCCGGCCCTACCTGAGGGCGAGCCGGAGCGATCAGCTCGTTCTTATTCCAACGGGCGACGGCATGGCACTCGTCTTTTTCGACAGCCCCATGTCGCCGGTTGAGTGCGCGGTGGAGATCGCCCGCGCCCTCAAGAATCACAAGTTCATCAAGCTCCGCATGGGGGCGCACGCAGGACCCGTCTATCGAACGGTGGACATCAACAAAGCCCGGAATGTCGCCGGCGGGGGCATCAATCTGGCGCAAAGAGTAATGGACTGTGCGGACGCGGACCACATCCTCGTCTCCAAGGCCATCGCCGAAATTCTCAGTGAACTTTCCGAATGGCGGCAGAATCTCCACGAGCTCGGGATCCAGCAGGTGAAGCACGGAGTCACCGTCGAGATTTATAACCTGTATGGCCCCGACTTCGGGAATTCACAACACCCTCAGCGCTGCGTGCCTGTCGCGCCGCCGCCCGCGGCGGGCGTTGACAAAAAGAAGCGCTCCATCTTTCAGCGCCTCATCGGAGGTTCCTCCACCATCTGAGATCGCCGCACCCCGGTCCTTACGGTGGTTATTTTGACGTTAAGTGATGTAATGCTGTGCCATTTGTGAGATAATTCGGGAATTATCTGGGTAGCGAGCCGGCAGGGCGAAGGATAAGTCAAACTGGGTTGTAGCGAACCGGCGGATTCGGCAAAGAGGGCACCTAATGGGCGGCAACGGCGGTCTGCGGCTGAAGTTCTGGGGGGTCAGAGGGTCCACGCCCACGCCCCAAATCGATAACCTGAGTTACGGCGGAAATACCGCCTGCATCGAAATCCGATCACCTGACGACCAGGTGGTTATACTCGATGCTGGAAGCGGCCTGCGAAAACTTGGCCAGACGCTCCTTCAGGAATCCGGAAACAGCCGGTTGTCCGTCCATTTCCTCTTGACGCACTTTCATTGGGACCACATTCAAGGTATCCCGTTCTTCTCGCCGCTGTACCGGCCGGAAACCGACGCGACGTTCTACACGGGACAAGCTTTGGGGCCGATCGAGGAGAAGTTGCAGGGACAGATGTCGAGGCCCTATTTCCCGATTGCTTTCGAGGTTCTGGCGGCGCGGCGGCAGTTCGCGGAACTGGACGACAAACCCTTCAAGCTTGCGGACCTCGTGATCCATCCGTTTCCGTTGAATCATCCCCAGGGAGCGGTGGGATACAGGATTGAGGCGGGAAAGAAGGTGATCGTACACGCGAGCGACCTCGAGCACGGCCATCCGCAGCTCGACAGGGTGCTCCGCCAGTACGCCGAGGGAGCTGACGTCCTCGTTTACGATGCCCAGTTCACCCCCGAGGAATACGAGAGCCATAAAGGATGGGGTCACAGCACGTGGCTCGAGGCAACTCGGGTCGCCCACGAAGCCAGGGTCAAGACGCTGATCCTGTTCCACCATGACCCATGGCACAACGATCAAACGGTCTTCGACATTGTCCAGCAGGCGCGCCTGTTCTTCGAAAACACGCTCGGCGCAACGGAAGGCTGGCACGTCTGTCTTTGAGAGCGGGAGCGTGCTGAAGCCGCCCGGGGGATCTGGGGGGCCTTCACAAGCCCGCGCGGTCTCCTCGGAAAGCAGCGGAACTTCGACTTCGGCGCCGCGCCGCTCGGCTGAATCACCAGGCAGGTCGAGGCCATGGGCGTCAGTTCCCCAAGCGCTTTCGCATCGAATCGCGAACAGGTACATAATAGGGTGAAGGGGAGAGAGTATCTTGCTGGGATCTGGGTTCCCTTACCTTGTTGTGCCGGACGCGGAGGGTGAGCGCGAGTTCCCCCTGATGAGCGGCTATATGTGGAGAATCGGCCGCAACGACGCGTGTGATATCGCCCTCGCGAGCAAGCGCGTCTCCCGCGATCACGCGATCATTCAGCGCGACGACTCGGGCGATTACTATCTCATCGACATGGGTAGTCAGAACGGGTCTTTCGTCAACGACCGGCGTGTCAGCACCCCTGCGCTTTTGAGGGACGGCGACCGGTTGTCTATCGGCGAATTTGTTTTTACGTTTCGCTGGCCCGACGGGGGCTCGAACCCGGCAAGCAGCGTGATGACGGAAACAGCCGCCACGGAAGCCTGCTTTCAACGGCAGTTTCTTACGGTTCTGGTCGTGGACATTCGCGATTTCACCCGCCTGACACAGCGCACGGAACAGAGCGTGTTGAGCGAGGCCATTGGCACCTGGTTCCGCCATGCGAGCGAGATTATGAAGCGGCACGGAGCGTGGGCTCTCAAGTACATCGGCGACGCCGTTATGTCTACGTGGCTGCACAGTGAGCCGGGCGCAGCGAGCCGCGACCTGACGCAGATTCTGCAAGCACTCGTCGAATTCGCCGAAGTGACGTCTGCGCTGGAGGCGGACTTTCAACTGCCCGCGCCAATCCGGATCGGCGCCGGCATCAATACCGGTTACGCTTCGGTCGGGAACACAGGCACGCGCACATTTACGGATTACACGGCCCTCGGGGACGCCGTCAACGCAGCGTTCCGCATTGAGTCCGCTAGCAAAGACATCGGTGCGGATGTCGTCATCGGCGCTTCTACCTTCGAAGCGCTACACTTCAGTCCTGTGCGGGAACACCATTTTCAGCCGCACGATGCCAGGCTTAAGGGATACGACGCCCCCGTGAGAGTCTGGGCTGCTTCGTTGGAAGGCATCAAAGCGTTCCTTGACGAATCGCCAAAGCCGTCCTGATCCAAACTACTCGCGCGAGCCGCCTTCGTTGGGTCCCGGAGGCGCCGGTCTCGTCTCGGGTGCGAGGTACACGATGGTCTCGGTGTCGGCGTCAGCCGCATACAAAGCAGCGTCAGGCGCAGAGACCTGTGTTTGACTTTCCGGACTCAGGCTGGAGCTTTCAGGTGAAAGCGGCGCTTCAGCGCCAGGCTCTTCCGAAACCTCACGAGCTGCCGCACGCAGGTCTGACGCCAGTTCCGCCGCGTCCTGATACCGTGCATCCGGCGATTTGGCAAGGGCTCTTTCGAAGATCAGCCCCAGTGAGTCCGGCAGCAATGGGTTTATGCTGACTAAGCGTTCGGGCTCACCGTCCACGATCTGCCGCGGCACAATGGGCCCGCGGAACGGGTGTATTCCCGTCAGAAACTCGAAGAACACAATCGCAGTCGAAAACAGATCCGATCTCGAATCGACGCGCTGGCCAAGTATCTGTTCCGGAGCCATGTAGTTTGGTGTTCCCAACACCCTGCCCGTCAGGGTCAGAGAGGAAGTGGGCATGCGCGCGAGCCCGAAATCGAGGATCTTTGCCTGATGGTGCTGATGTATGAAAAGGTTGCTGGGCTTGAGGTCCCGATGCACGATCGTGTGCCGGTGGGCGTGAGCCAAACCATCACAGACCTGCGCCATCAATTCAATCCTTTTCGCAGCAGGCATGGCGCGCCTCTCGATGATGACCTTGCGCCAATCGATTCCGTCGAGCAGTTCCATGACGATGAACGAAGTACCCTCGTGCTCTCCGAGGTCGTACACGGTCACGATGCTCGAATGCTGCAAGCGTGCACCGACTTGCGCTTCCCTGTAAAACCGCTTCGTTAACTCCGGATCGACGCGCGGGCCGCTGCGCATCCTTTTGATCGCGACTTCTCTGTCCAGCACCGTGTCGTGCGCACGATGCACTGTCCCCATGGCCCCTCTGCCGATCTCCTCGAGGATTTCGTATCTGCCGAAAAGCTCGCCCACGCCGGTCACCTGTCTCCAAAACTCAGCAAAATGCAGGAAACATTATCCGGGGCACCCTGTGTTCGGGCGGCTCCCAGCAGCCGCGTGGCCAGTTCCTCGATGGAACCGCCCGCGGCAAGAATGCCACGTATCTCTTCGTCTTCGACGACTCCATGCAGGCCATCGCTGGACAACAGAAGGAGATCCCCTGCTTGTACTTCGAGGGCGGCATTGTGGACCGAGACATCGGATTGGGACCCGGCCGCCTGTGTGAGCATGTTGCGCAGAGGATGGCTTCGGAGCTGAGCGTAATTCGGCCCGCGCTGAAGGATGGCGTTGAGCCAAGTGTCGTCCGTCGTGATCTGTTTGAGGTCGCCGTTGCGGAAAAGGTAAACGCGGCTGTCGCCGACATTCGCTACCGCGGCCTGGTTGTCATGAATCAGCAGGGACGCTACCGTCGTCCCCATTCCGGCGTATTCGGGTTTTTCTTCCGCCCGCTTCCACACCTGGTGGTTGGCCAGACGAATTGCAGTAATGAGGCGGTTTGAATCAACGGACAGATCGAAATCAAACCCGAAGGGCCAGCTAATGTCGGCCCGATCGTGCGACGACTCCAGGTAGTACCTCATGGTCGAGATCGCCAGTTCCGCGGCGACTTCGCCATGGCTGTGGCCACCCATACCATCAGCGATTGCGTAGAACCCCAGTTCATCGTCCACCAACAACCGGTCCTGGTTGTCAGTGCGCACACAACCGGTGTCGCTGAGACCACACGAAGAGATCATGGCGGAATTGATGAGAACTGTTATCCCAGAGCGTTTTGTCGCCCAGCCGCGCTCTACCTAGTAATGAAACCACGATCCAACGGATTCTGCAAGCAGTTTCGCATCGCGGCGCGCGGCAGTTGAGGGTAGTGAGCACGATCGCCAGCCGAACCGTTGAGACGACGCCCCCATACTGCTGAAGCGGAAAAAGTTGAGTGACTATTGTTGTGCTGGTATTATCTTAGATATTCCCTGGGCTGGGATCATCCTCGCCGATCGGGCAAGCTTCCCCATGGCAGAGGCCTCAATCAAGCATATTGGGCGCTACGAGATCCAGGCGGAACTTGGCCGCGGGGGCTACGGCCGGGTCTACCGCGCTTATGATCCCACTGTCGGACGGCTGGTCGCAATCAAGGTCTTAACCGGAGAAGGCACAGATCTGCTGAAGCGCTTCCGAAACGAGGCCTCTGCGGCTGGCAGCCTGAACCACCGGAATATCGTCACCATTTACGACTTCGGCGAACACGATGGGATGCCGTACATCGCGATGGAGTTCCTCGCGGGCGACGATCTCAGCCAGATCATTGCGAACCGCACTCCACTGACGATGCTGCAGAAGGTCAATATCATGATGCAGGTCGCCGAAGGCCTGTACTCCGCGCATCGTAATGGTGTCGTCCATCGTGATGTCAAGCCCGCCAACATCCGGCTGCTGCCAGACGGGACTGTCAAAATCCTGGATTTTGGCATCGCTCGGCTGACGCGGGATAGCACGTCGCCTCGCCTCACTCGCCAGGGCGACGTGATCGGGACGCTGCTCTATATGTCTCCCGAGCAGATCATGAGCGCCGACGTCGACGCCCTCAGCGACATCTTTGCCTACGGAGTCACCTACTACGAGCTACTGACCGGGAAGCACCCCTTCCACGCCGCCGACGCTGGCGCGGTGCTTTACAAGATCACTTCAGTCGATCCCGAGCCGATCCACAACCACACTCCAGAGTGCCCCGAAGCCCTTGAGCAAGTGGTCCGCCGCGCTTTACATCGGGAGCGCGAGTTACGCTACCAGAGCCTTCGTGAACTGCAGATCGACACGGAACCGATCCTGATCGAACTTCGGCAGAAACAGGCATCCGTTCTCTTGAACGATGCCCGCAACTGTTTCGCCGAGGATGACTTAGAGCGGGCAGAGGCGCACGTGATGGAAGCGCTCGCTCTCGATCCGTCCAATACCGCGGGCCGGGAGTTTCGGACCGAAGTGCAGCAGCGGCTCCAATCCCGGCGTCTTCAATCGCGCATCGAGGCCATCTTGGCGGAAGGCGACCATGCGCTCAAGCAACGCCGGTTCGCCGAAGCAGCGGAACGTTTCCAATCCGCGCTGCAAGTGTACCCGAAAAACGAAAAGTTGAAGGGCCGGCTCCAGCAGGCGCGCGAGTTGCTCGAACGGAGTCGCGCAGCGGCACAACTGCTGGCCGAAGCCCGCAAGCATTTTTTTCAGAAAGACTACAGTGCGGCGCTTCGAATCGCGTCCGAGGCCGCGCAAATCGACCCGGAATGCACTGATGTCGCGCGCTTCGTTCAGAGCGTTCAGACCGCGGCGGAACGCGAGGAGCGCCGTTTACGGTTCCAGCAGGTGCTTGCCGCGGCGCAGGAATTGCTCGATCAAAACCTCTTCGACCAAGCTGCCGCCGCGCTCGCCGAATTGGACTTGGAACAACGCGACTCCGCCGAAGCCAAAGCACTGATCGAGTCGGTCAACACACGGCGCGCGGAGTTCGAACGGGCCGAGCGAGAGCAGGCTGAGCGAATACGAACCGAGCTCGCCGCTGCCACGGAAGAGCTGCGGAATTCGGCGTTCTTGCAGGCGTTCGAGCGCTTGAGCACGCTGAGGCGCGAAGTTCCGGAGAACGAGGATATCGGCCGGCTTCTGGCGCTTGCTGAGAAGGAGCTTAGTGCCCAGAAGCGCGCGGCTGAAATCGACGTTCTTGTCCGGGAAGCGCTGAGCTTCGTTGAATCGGATCAGTATGGACGCGCACTCAGCGTCATCGAAGACGGCTTGCGGTCCTATGCCGGAGATGCCAGGCTGCTGCAACTCCTGGAGGAGGTTAAGGCGGGGCAGGAGCGAATCGCGTCCATTCGATCCGCTCTCGCCGGAGCGAAAGCTCAGTTGGAGGCCGGACGACCCGAGGAAGCGGTCCAGGTTCTGGAACCGGTGTTAGCAAAGTTCGCTGGCGAGGCACAACTCGAGCGAGTTTTGAGACAGGCGCGGGAAGCGCTGCAGAAGAAGCAGAAAGCCGA
>JAEHDI010000988.1 GCA_016880505.1 Bryobacterales bacterium
CGGCGGAATCCGCCGTCACGGACTGGATCGGAGCGAGGGCGAACGAGCTCCTCGAGAATGGCCTGCGGGGTTTGAAGAGGGTTCCTTTCGAGAAAGCCCTGCATGCTTCCACGACACACCGGCATGACTACCTAGATGCCTACACCAGGGATCTCGGCAATGTGATCGACATGGATGCCATTCGGGGCGCGAAGATCAGCCTCGGGGTGGATCCTCTCGGTGGCGCCGGGATCCACTACTGGGAACCGATTGCCGAGCGGTACGGGTTAAACCTCGCGGTCGTGAACCAGGCAGTCGATCCGACCTTCCGCTTCATGACGGTGGATTGGGACGGCCAGATCCGCATGGACCCCTCCTCGCCCTATGCGATGCAGAGCTTGATCGGCCTGAAGGATCGCTTCGAGGTCGCCTTCGCCTGCGACACGGACCATGACCGGCACGGGATAGTCACCAATAGCGCTGGGCTGCTGCCGCCCAATCACTACCTTTCGGCCGCAATTTTCTACTTGTTCCAACACCGGCCGAAATGGGGCGAGGGGGCGGCGGTGGGCAAGACGGTGGTGAGCAGCCAGATGATCGATCGCGTAACTGCGAAGCTTGGCCGGAAGCTTTACGAGGTACCGGTTGGTTTCAAGTGGTTCGTGGATGGCCTGCTCGATGGCTCACTTGGCTTCGGTGGCGAGGAGAGCGCGGGGGCGTCGTTCGCTCGTCTGGACGGCAGTGTCTGGACGACGGACAAAGACGGAATCGTCCCGGCTTTGCTTGCGGCGGAGATCACAGCGCGGATGGACCGCGATCCCGGCGAGATCTACCGTGAGCTCACGCGACAATTCGGCGAGCCTGTTTACGACCGCGTGGAGGCATCGGCCACCCCGGAGCAAAAAGAGATTTTGGGGAGACTCTCACCGCAGCAAGTTCGGTCGACGGATCTGGCCGGAGAGGGAATCCAGACCATCCTCACTCGCGCGCCAGGCAACGGCGCTCCCATCGGAGGGTTGAAGGTGGTGGCGGAGAGCGGATGGTTCGCGGCGCGTCCGTCAGGAACTGAGGAGATCTACAAGATTTACGCGGAAAGCTTCCGCGGGGCGGATCATCTGCGCCGCATCCTCGAAGAAGCACAGGCGATCGTCAGCCAGACTCTGGCCGCGTCTAGGAAGGACAGGGACGTCAAGTCATGAGTAAACAAAGGTATGGCGGGCCACTGTGGATGCCTTTCGAACTTTCTTAGTCGACAGGCCTCAGCCGGCCTACGCTCACGGAGCGAAGATTTAGTGACGTTGCGTCTGCGCAAACCGGTTCACGCCGGTCTGGAGCGCGCCCGGCAGAGCGGAGTCCGGATCGGCCGTCGGCGGCGCATTTTCGACCGCGGCCACGTTTTGGAGTTGCGGCGGCAAGGACTCAGCTTTCGGCAAATCGCCCCGGAGTTGAGGTTGGGTGAGGGGACGTTTACGGATGGTCGTGGCTGCTGAAGCCCGCCTTGATCGCGATGGGCACGGCCGCGGGCTCGTCCGCGGTTCGATTGCGCCTGTCACGGAAGCGGAAGCCCGATTCGCCGCTTGAGATCGATGTATCTGGGATCCAAGCGAAAGCTGTCAAAATACAGCCACGATAATTCGTGAATCCGGGCCGAGTGAGCCTGATACGCCACATCGAGCCAGTGAAACATCGAATTCGCGTCGCCAAGCCCGGCATGGACGATCGCAAAATCGATCGGCGAAACATATTCTTGAGCGGATCGAACCTTAAGCTCTTCCAGAACGCGCCGGCTCTTCTGTCCTTCTCCGGCACGCCCGTAGACATATCCCAGCAGCGCGACGAAAAGCGGACGATCACTCATCTCCTTCGCCTTCGTCAGACACGCGATCGACTTCGAGAATTCCGATTTGCCTGCGTAGGAGAGCCCCATCCACCAATAAGCGTTGACCCGCTCGGGTTCGAAATCCAATGCCTGCTGGGACTCCAGAATGGCTTCGTCATACCGGCGGGCGCGAGACAGCAGCATGGCGCGATTGGTGTGGCTGATCGAAGAAACCGGATCCAAAGAGACGGCGCGGGCGGATTCCTGGAGGGCCTCGTCATGCCGCCCCATGCGGGAGAGACACTCCGCGTACCACAGGCGAGTCAGCAGATGGTTCGGGTTCAATTGAAGGGCACGCTGGTATTCCGCTTCCGCTCCCTGGAGGTCCCAGTCATATCCTTTCTTCACGTCCGCAAGAGCGTTGTGGGCCGGCGCATTCGACTCGTCAATCTCAAGCGCTTTCAGAGCCGCTGCTCGCGCCTCCGAGAAGGCGTCTGCCGAAGGACGCAATCCAAAGATCGCGGCGTAAATCAGTGCCTCAGCGAGACCAGCGTAGGCGTCCGCGTACTCTGGATCCATTTTGCGGGCTTCCGTGAACCACTCGATACTTTTTGAAACACCTGGAATACCCTTGTGAAGGAAGTAGCTTCCCTTGAGGGATGCCTCGTACGCCTCACGTTTGACGGTGCGGGTTCGCTCCAGCACTCTCTGCTCCTGAGGCGTCAAGTTGATCCGGATCTCCCGGGCAACGGCGCGTGCCACTGCACTTTGTAGCGTCAGGACATCGGCAACGTCGCGTTCGTACCGTGCCGACCAAAGATGGCGGTCATCCCAAGCCCGGACCAGTTGCACGTTGATGCGGATCTTGCGGTCTGTTTGCGCCACTGTTCCCTCGATGATCGCGTCGGCCTTCAACTCCCGGGCAATTTCCGGAAGCGACTTGCGCCGAGCCCGCTTGTAGCGCATGACGGACGTTCGCGAGATAACCCGCAGTGAGGCGATACGGGCAAGCTCGCCGATCAACTCGTCGGTCATTCCGTCGGAGAAAAACTCCTGAGAGGGATCGCCCGACAGGTTTTCGAGTGGCAGTACTGCGATCGACTCGATCGGGTGTCCGGACGTTTTCACCCGGTCATAAAGAAGCGCAAGGAGCGCCACAACCACCACCAACCCGGCAGCGGTGGCGAATGAAGCGCGCCGCCAAAGCGAGGCACCCCTACCAGACGGCGGCGGTTGAGTTTCTTCTCGGGCAGATTCAACGGGAGCCAGGAACCGGTAACCACGCAGAGGCACTGTCTCGATCAACTGGGGGTGGTCGGCGTCGTCACCCAATGCCTCGCGCAGGCGGTTGATTGTTTTGTTGAGTCCCCGGTCGAAGTCGACCACGGTGTCCGGCCAGAGCCGTTTCTGCAATTCTTCTCGCGTGACGATCTCCTGCGGGCGCTCGATCAATGCGGTCAGTACTTGGAACGGCTGCTCCTGCAGCTTGATCTTGAGTCCGCCCTTGTGGACTTCTCCGGCGGCAAGGTCGACCTCGAAAACGCCAAAGCGGACGACCGATTTTTGGGCACCCAAGGAAGGCTCCCCAGCGCCGTCCATCTTAACACGTGCCGCTGCCAGGACATCGCAAAACGGGAACTGCCTTAAGACGCGAGGTTTATTTGGTCACATAGTCGCCACACACAGAGGACATGCCTGCCATTGAGAGCCTGCGCTTCAAGCGTTAATGTGCCGTTCAGATCCTCCGCTAGTCCGCGGCAAAACGGGCTAGGGAGGCAAAGGACAAAGGAGAAAGGCTATGGGATGCAGGTTTTCGAACGTCTGGATGGGAATTCATGACGCGTTGGCGCCGGTCGCTCTGACCGTCGCGCTGGCTATCGCCCCAGGTGCCGCGGCACTGGCACAGTCTGACGAGTCGGGATCGGACAATGCGCTCGTCGGCGTCTGGGTGGTGGAAGTTACACTCCGCAACTGCGACACCCGCGCTCCGCTTGGTCCGCCGTTCCAGTCGCTAGTCACATTTCATCGCGGCGGAACTGTCATGGACACCCCGGCCGGTCTGGCCTTCGCCCCGGGGCAGCGAACCCCGGGACACGGAACCTGGAGTCAGCAACCAGGACAGACCTACGTTCAACAGATGATTGCGCTGATCCTATTCGACACAACACCCAACTTTCCCGTTTCACACGGCTTCTTCGCAGGCTGGCAGACCATAACGCACACGGTTGAACTCATCAACCGAGGTCAACTAGTTTCCGCGGGGACCAACGCATTCTTCAGATCCGACGGTACTTTGTACCGGACAGGCTGCTCGACTGCCGTTGGCCGGCGCTTCAAGTAGCTGGACAGGGCGACTACGCCGGCCTACCCCGCAAGGTCCTGGACGGGAAGGCCGGCGCGGCCATGGCTCTTGATCAGAAATGGGGGCAGGCCGTGATCCCAAGTTGATAAACAATCTTGGGAGAAACGTTTTGACCAACTCAGAGATCCTCATCGGTCTGCCCGACTACCAGATTATCGGGATTGCGTATCAGGAGGTCTGGCGGAGAGGGAGGGATTCGAACCCTCGGTAGAGCTTTATGGCCCTACGACGGTTTAGCAAACCGCTGCTTTCGACCACTCAGCCACCTCTCCGCGGGTCTGGTGGGTCTCTTGCATAGTATCATAGCAGGCCTCGCGCGTTACCCCTCGCTTGACGGCTGAGCACTGCCGCGGTACAGTTGATATGGGACCAGAAGGGTCGCATATCCGAAACATGCTGCGGCTGACCAAGAAGGCGGACTACGGGCTGATCGCTGTGACCCATTTGGCAGCCGCGGGCGAAAGAGGGGCCGTGAGCGCGAAGGAAATCGCCGACGCCTATCACATCCCGCTGCCGCTGCTGGCCAAGATCCTCCAGAAGCTCGCGAGGCGAGGTGTTCTGGCGTCGGTCCACGGCACCAACGGCGGCTACCGGCTGAGCCGGGACGCCGGCCGCATCAGCGCTCTCGAAGTCATCCGCGCGATCGACGGTCCAGTAGCCTTGACCTCCTGTGGAGGCTCCCACGGGGACTGCGGCCAGTCCGAGAAGTGTACCGTCCGCGAGCCGTTGCGGGTGGTTCACGACGGAATTATGGAGCTGTTGGCGGGTATCAGCATTTCCGACCTTTCACAGGACCGCCGGCGGGTCCCCCTGACAATGATCCAGACATCATGAGGCACTCATCATGACGAAGCCGATTTATATGGACAACCACGCCACCACGCCGATCGACCCACGCGTGCTGGAGGCGATGATGCCTTACTTCACCGGTAAGTTCGGCAACGCCGCCAGCCGCAACCACAGCTACGGCTGGGAGGCGGAGCAGGCGGTGGAAAAAGCGAGGCAGCAGATCGCGGGGCTCATCGGCGCCTCCCCGAAAGAGATCGTTTTCACCAGTGGTGCCACCGAATCAGACAACCTGGCCATCAAGGGCGTGGCTGAGATGTACGCCGAAAATGGTAACCATATCATCACGGTACCGACAGAACATAAAGCGGTTCTTGATACCTGTAAACGGCTTCAAAAGCACGGCTGCGAGATCACCTTCCTCTCGCCGGGACGCGACGGCATCATCGATCTCGACGAACTGCGCGGCTCGATCACGGACAAGACAATCCTGATCACAGTGATGCAAGCCAACAACGAGATCGGTGTGCTTCAGCCGATCCGCGAAATCGGGAAGATCGCGCGGGAACGGGGAGTCTTGTTCCACACCGACGCCACGCAATCGGTCGGCAAAGTTCCGGTGAACGTCAATGACGACAACATCGACCTGATGTCGATCAGCGCCCACAAAATGTACGGACCGAAGGGCGTCGGAGCGCTGTACGTGCGCCGGAAGAATCCGCGTGTCCAGCTCACCTGTCAAATGGACGGCGGCGGGCACGAGCGCGGGATGCGTTCCGGGACGCTGAACGTGCCGGGCATCGCCGGGCTCGGCGAGGCCTGTGCGATCTGCAAACAGGAAATGGAAAAAGAAGCCATCCGGCTCAGTAACTTACGGGACAAACTGAAGGCAAAACTTGAAGCCGAACTCGACGAGGTTTTCGTCAACGGCTCGATGGAACATCGCCTGCCGAACAACCTGAACATGAGCTTCGCCTATGTCGAGGGCGAATCGCTGTTGATGGGGATCAATGACGTGGCGGTTTCGAGCGGTTCGGCGTGCACGTCCGCGACGCTGGAGCCCAGCTACGTGCTGAAGGCTCTCGGGGTAGGCGACGATCTTGCCCACACGTCGATCCGGTTCGGGTTGGGACGGTTCAACACGGAGGAAGAGGTCGACTACGTGGCTGCGCGAGTCGTCGAGGTGGTGAAGCGACTTCGGGAGCTATCACCGCTCTACGAGATGGCCAAGGAGGGCGTGGACCTTAAGACGGTGGAGTGGGTTGCGGAGTGAGGAATCGCGGCACGGCGCAGCCGTATCTGATGAGGTGGAGAGGGAACGATGGCATACTCGGACAAGGTTTTGGACCACTACAACAACCCCCGGAACGTCGGGACGATGGACAAGAAGGATCCGAGCGTCGGAACCGGCATGGTGGGCGCGCCCGAGTGCGGCGATGTGATGAAGCTCCAACTCAAGGTCAACCCCGAGACGGGCGTCATCGAGGACGCCAAGTTCAAGACCTTCGGCTGTGGCAGCGCCATCGCCAGCTCGTCGCTCGCCACCGAGTGGGTGAAGGGGCGTACGGTGGACCAGGCCTTGGAGATCCGGAACACGGACATCGTGAACGAGCTTAGCCTGCCGCCGGTAAAGATACACTGTTCTGTCCTGGCCGAGGACGCCATCAAGGCGGCCATCGACGACTATAAGCGCAAGCAGGAGGCTCTGAGAGCAGCCGAACCGGCGATTTCCTAGAATACAGTCAGGAGGGGGAGGAGTCGAATGATTCAAGTGACGCCAAAGGCTCTGGACAAAATCCGCCAGGCATTCACGCGCCACGGCGTGAGCGAGGCCGGAGGGCTGCGCCTAGGGGTGCAAGGCGGCGGGTGCTCCGGCATGAGCTACCTGTTTCGCTTCGATCCGAAGGAACGCCCAAACGACAATGTTTACAACTTCGAGGGTGTCAGGATCTTCGTAGACCCTAAGAGCCTGGTCTACCTCAAGGGAATGACACTCGACTACAAAGAGTCGCTCATTCACTCGGGCTTCGTGTTCGAAAACCCGAATGCAAAGAAAAGCTGCGGCTGCGGCACGTCCTTCTCCGCCTGATGCACGACGCAGAGAGTTGCTGGAAATGCGGTGAGCCGTCCGCACAGTCACTTTTCTGCCGCTTCTGTAATACCCTCCAAGCTCCGTCTTCCGACTATTACCGGTTTCTGGGGCTGGAGCGGCGTTTGAGCCTCGATCCGGCCGACCTCCAGCGCCGGTTTTACAGCCTCAGCCGGCTGGTCCACCCCGACCGGTATCTCCGAAGCACAGCGAACGAGCAACGCTTTGCTCTCGAAGCCACCGCCCTTCTGAACGATGCGTACCGGACACTCCGCGATCCGGTCGCGCGCGCCGAGTACTTTCTGAAGGAAGAAGGCTTCGATAGCGGGGAGCAAAAATCGAACAACGTTCCGCCGGAAATGCTGGAGGAAGTGTTTGATCTGAACGAGGCGCTGGAGGAACTTCGCGGCGGTGACCCGTCGGTGCGGCCCCAACTCGAAGCGGCTCGCCGGCGGTTTCGATCCCTTCGGGAGGACGTCGACGGCGACCTTGAGGCGCAGTTCCGTGAGTACGATGCGGGTCGGCAGCGGGAAATCCTGGGAAGTATCCGGGCGCTGCTGAACCGGCGCCGGTACATCGAGAACCTGCTTCACGAGGTGGAGCGCGAGTTGATGAACTAGGCCATGTCCGACACGTTTCAGATTGATTTCAGCGCGAGTGAGCGTCCGCTGGTCGTGGGAATCGACCTCGGCACGACCAACAGCCTTGTGGCGTCCATGGACCTGACTGGTCCCTGTGTCATTCCCGGAGCGGACGGAAAGAACCTCGTGCCAAGCGTCGTCAGCTACAGCCGGGCCGGGGAGATCGTGGCCGGCAGTCTTGCGCGGGAGATGCTGATCACCGAACCGGAGCGGACTGTCTATTCCGTGAAGCGCCTCATGGGCCGCGGCGCTGCCGACGTTCAGGAGGAACTGAAGCTCTTTCCGTTTCGCATTGCGGAGGGCAGTGAGTCGGTGATCCGGCTGGAACTCGGCGAGCGGAAGTTCACGCCGCCGGAGATCTCTGCATTCATCCTCCGCCAACTCAAACAGAATGCCGAGGCGGACCTCGGCGAGACGGTGACTAAAGCCGTGATCACGGTACCGGCATACTTCAACGACGCCCAGCGGCAGGCCACTAAGGACGCCGGACGCATCGCCGGGCTGGAGGTGTTGAGGCTCGTGAATGAGCCAACGGCGGCCGCGCTCGCCTATGGACTGGACAAGCGGAAGGAAGGAATCGTCGCCGTCTACGACCTCGGCGGCGGGACATTCGACATTTCGATCCTCCGGCTTCACGACGGCATCTTCGAGGTACTGGCAACCAACGGAGACACTCACCTAGGCGGGGACGATATCGACAATCTCCTGCTTCAGATCGCGCTGGAAGACGTCCGGACGGAATGGGGAGAGGACCTCTCCAACGACGGTACGGCGGTGCAAACGCTCCGGCGAGCGGTGATCGACGCCAAGGAGCGGCTTTCCTACGCGCCGTTTACAAGCATCGATTCTGAATACCGCGGCCGGAAGTACCAGCGGGAGCTGACCCGGGAGTTGTTCGAGCAACTGATCACGCCGATCGTAAACCGGACGCTCGGACCATGCCGGAACTGCATCCAGGACGCGCGCGTGAGTGTGGAACAGATCGACGAGGTCGTGCTGGTCGGCGGATCGACAAGGATTCCGCTGGTGCGGAAAGCGGTGGAGACGTTGTTCAAGGCCAAACCGCACACGGAACTGAATCCGGAGGAGGTGGTTGCGCTGGGCGCGGCCGTCCAGGCGGGAATTCTGGCGGGCAGTGTCGAAAACCAGCTGCTGCTGGATGTAACGCCGCTGTCGCTCGGTATCGAGATGATGGGCGGCGTGGTCACGAAGCTGATCCATCGAAACTCGACGATTCCGGCGAGCGCCACCGAGGTGTTCACCACCGCAGTGGACGGACAACAGAACGTGTTAATTCACGTCGTGCAGGGAGAGCGGGAGATGGCCCGCGACTGCAGGAGCCTGGCGCGCTTCGACTTGAAGGGTGTCGAGCCGCTGCCGGCGGGGATGACGCGCATCGAGGTGCGGTTCCTGATCGACGCTAACGGGATACTGAGCGTCACCGCACGCGACATCCGCACGGGGAAAGAGCAGACTGTCGAAGTGAAGCCGTCTTACGGGCTGACCGATGATCAGGTGGAGGCAATGGTCCGCGAGTCCGAGGAGATGGCCGAGGAAGACTTCGCCGAGAGGCAGATAAGGGAGGCGCGTCTCGAAGCCGACACAATTCTGGCGGCGCTGGAGAAGGCCAAGCAGAACGAAGCGTGGTTTGAGCTGACCGGCGAGGAGCGCGAGCAGGCCGACATGGCGATGAACCAACTCCTGCTGGCGTACCACTCCGAGGACCATCTTCTGATCCGGGCGCAGGTGGAACATCTCAACCAGGCGACGATGAAACTGGCGGAGATGATGATGAATACAGCGGTGCGCGGCGTGCTGAAGGGAACCAAGATCTGATGCGGAAACTGTCCTGGAACGACGCGGAGTATATTGCCATCGCGTTGTTCGAGAAGTTTCCAAACATCGATCCGCTGACGGTGCGCTTCACCGATCTTCACCGCTGGGTGGTTGAGCTCACGGAGTTCAGGGACGATCCCAAGGCCTCCTCGGAAGGCAAGCTGGAGGCAATCCAGATGGCCTGGCACGAAGAGTGGTCGGACAACCAATAGGGCCGCCGGCAGCCGCGATTACGCACGCTTTGGAATCAGCCAGGAGAGCATCACCGAAACGGCGATCAGCCCGCCGATGATTCCGAGCGACCAGCCGATCGGGAATTTCCCTCCAAACATTCCATTGAGCCACGCCATCTTAAGGCCTACGAAAATCAGGACCAGCGCAAGACCGTACTTCAACAGGTGGAACTTGCCGATCGCGTCCGCAAGCATGAAGTAGAGAGCGCGCAGACCAAGGATCGCGAAGACATTTGAGGTAAACACGATGAGCGGCTCGCGGGTGAGCGCGAAGATGGCTGGCACTGAGTCGACCGCGAAGATGATGTCCGTAACCTCGACAAACAGCAGCGCGATGAGAAGAGGGGTCGCATAGAGCACGCCTTTCAACCGCACAAAGAACTTCTGTCCGTGCAGTTCACCGGTAACGGGCACGAACTTCCTGAACAGCCGAACAAGCGGGTTCCTGTCAGGCTCCAATCCCTTTTCAGGTGCGAACAGCATCTTCAGCCCCGTGAGCACCAGAAAAACACCAAAAAGGATCACGACCCAGTGGTACTGCATGAGCACCGACCCGATCGCGATAAAGATTGCCCGAAACACCAGAGCACCGATGATCCCGAAGAACAACACCCGGTGCTGATACTGCGCCGGAATCGCAAAGTAACTGAAGACGAGCACGAAGACGAAAATGTTGTCCACCGAGAGGGACTTCTCGACGAGATAACCCGCTAGAAACTCCAGCCCTACCTGTCGGGCAGCCGCCGCGGAATCAAAGCCGGGCGTCGCCGACAGCCGTGGATCGAGCGGGAATTTCCAGAGCGCGTACTGGTAGATCGCATAGTTGAACGTAAGTGACAGCGCCACCCAGACCGAGCTCCAGGCAGCCGCCTCGCGGAACGAGACGACATGGGCCTTTCGGTGGAACACACCCAGGTCGAGGGCCAGCATCAGCAGCACGAACCCCGTGAATGCGAGGTAGAGCCACCAGTAGTGAGACATCGGGAAGAAATCGATCATTTATTTCAGGTTCCTGGAGCTCACAGAGACAGCTTAACCGAAGGTCAGGACGCCTGCTTCGCACCGCCGCAAGTCGCTGATTCAGAACGCGGAACTCTCCTCCGCGTTCCAGAGTTGACCTTTGCTCTTAACCATCAGATGCGGCAGAGACCGAACCGTCGCATTGTGATCACCGCCGGTCGTCGTCCAGGCGCCGGCTATTCCGACGATACGAAAAAGGTTTGGAACTTTAGCACGAGGCCCGCGTCTGAATGGGTAGGAGGTGGGGCCATGAACCGCAGCAAAGAGGAGTTGGATCTGGCTGAGGCAGTGCTCGAGCTGATCGAGCGGCGCCGCGCGACGACGGGGGATCCCGAACTCGGCTCCGCCATCGAGCGCGCCATTCTGGAGCAGGAGATTCGCGGTCTGGAGCACGAAATCTTCGAGAACCCGGGTGCACTGGAGACAATGCTCGTCCCGATCCGGCGCCGCTGACCCGCGCAGGCGCGGGCAACCCCGCCCGTGATATACTCAAGACGTTTGTTGTGAGCCCTTCGCCCGCTTTGGCGGGCGGTCCAAAGGAAATTTCGTCAATGCCGAAGCTGAAGACACACAAAGGTGCGTCAAAACGTTTCAAGAAGACGGGCACGGGCAAAATCGCCCGCCGTCATGCGTTTTCACGCCATATTCTGACGTCGAAGACGCGCTCGCGGAAGCGGCGCCTCGGCCAGAGCACGATCGTCGACGAAGCCGACGCTGCCAAGCTCAGCCGCATGCTTCCCAACTGAGATCTATCCGGCGAGCGCGGCCGGAGCGCACGGCACGTGCCCGTACCGCCTCGTCATGAGCTATCCGAAAGGAGAAAAACGTGCCTAGAGTCAAGCGAGGTAGCACCCGCCGGGCGTCGCGAAAGAAGACCCTCGATCGCGCTTCCGGTTTCTTTCTCACCAAGAGCAAGCTGCACCGTTCCGCCCAGGAGGCCGTCGAGAAAGCGCAACGCTACGCCTACGTCGGCCGGAAGCGGAAGAAACGCGATTTCCGCGGTCTTTGGATCACTCGGATCGGCGCGGCCACGCGCCAGCTTGGGCTTTCCTATAGCAAATTCATGTCCGGGCTGAAGAAAGCCGGCGTCGATCTCAACCGTAAAGTGCTGGCTCACCTGGCCCTGACCGATGAAACGGCGTTCCGGCTGCTTGTGGACAAGGCAAAGGCGGCCCTGCCGAAGGCGGACTGATGGACCTGCTGCGCGATGAGCAGACCGACGCTCTGGCCAGCCTGGAAGAGCGCATCCTCAAGGCGGCAGATCTCGTAAAACGGCTCCGTCAGGAGCGTGACGTGGCGGTCCAGGGGCTTGAGAAGGCTGTTGCCGAGCGGGACGCCGCTGTGCACGAACTTGAGGCCCTCCGCGCCGAGCGAAAGCAGGTCCGCACCCGCATCGAGAAACTTCTCGGGCAAATGGATCTGCTCAGCGCCGGCTAACCGAGCGGCGGCTTCGGTCTCCGCTCTTTCTCCGGAGAAGCGATGGACTCCGAACAGGCCGAAAAGAAATCCGTCCGAGTCACTATCTTCCACCAGCCCTACACGCTTCGTGTGCCGGGGGACCCCCAGGAAGTACAGGAACTGGCGCGCACAGTCGATGATCTGATGGACTCGATCTCCTCGCGAACCGGAAGTTCCGATACTACCCGGGTTGCCGTGCTGGCCTGCCTCCACATGGCTGACCGCCTGCGCTCCCTGGAACAGGATCTCAACACGCTTCGCGAGCGCATTGGGAAGACGAGCGAGCAGTTCACACTTCTCCTCGACCAAGCCCTCGAAGGGCATGAGGAGTAACCGGGGGGACTGCCGGCTATACGTGGCGCCGAAGAAGGGACCGGGCGACGATCCAGTATTTCTCTGGCGCCGGAAGCCGGATGCGGCCGGCGAAGACGTCGTAATTCGAATCTTCGATCCGGTCGAGGACGCGGCGGTAGATCTCGATCAGCGCCCAAAGTGACGCACGGCTCTCAGGGTACACCATCTTCACGAGTGGGGTTGCCTCGGCGTAATACGCGCGCGCCCGTCCGGCTTCGTAACGCATGAGCTGCACCAAGCCGTCGGTCCTCGCTGCCCGCAGCACTTCGTCGGGAGTCACGCCGTGCCGGTTCATATCGTCCAGGGGGAAGTAGATCCGCCCCCGTGCCGAATCCTCCCGCACGTCGCGCAGGATGTTAGTCAACTGAAACGCAATCCCGCACTTCTCAGCCAGTGGAAGGGCATCGGCCGAGTCGAAACCGAAGATGTGCACCGCCGTCAGGCCGGCCACCGATGCAACCCGGTAGCAATACTGGTATAGATCATCGAAGGTTGTGAAACGATGCGGCTCGAGATCGAACGACACGCCTTCGATCATCTCGAAGAAATACCGGTGGGGGATCCGATAACGCTCCACCACGTCCAGGAAGGCCGGCCACAGAGCATGATCTCCCGGCCTTCCGGCCAGGGCTTCTTCCAGTTGCGCACGCCAGCGGGACATCATCTCACGCCCGCGCCCTCCTCCCATCCCGGGCTCGTCGCTCAGGTCGTCGCAATGGCGCATAAAGGCGTAGATTGCACAGATCGCCTCACGCTTCGGTTTCGGAAGAAGGGCGAAACCGTAGTAAAAGTTGCGGGCCCGGCGACGGGTCAGCCGGGTGCACCATGCGTAGGATTCCGCCAGTGCCGGCGTCATGCGGCCCTCGATAATGCGACCCGGGCGAGGGCCGAGATAAGAAGCCGGATTCGTTCTGTCTTGGTAACATGCGGGCGCCGGGAAAATATGTCGTAGTCCTGGCGGTCGATCTTGTCCAGAATGAGAAGGCCTCCACGGCTGAACAGATCCAGATCGACCGCAAGCCTGCCGCCGACCATCCGCGCAAGCGGCAGACCCTGGTGAAACAACCTCCGAGCCACATCGGCCGCTTCGCGCAAAGCGGCTCGAAATCCGGGAGTCGCCCGCCGGCCGAGAACGTCGGCGAGCGAACTGCCGTGCCGGTCGAGGGCCTCCACGGGCAGGTACACGCGGTCCTTTTCGAGGTCGACGGAGATGTCCTGCCAGTGGTTGGCTAGCTGAAGCGCCGTACAGGTGGCGTCCGAGAGCCGCCGGCGCTCTTCATCCTTGTATCCGCAGAGATACAGAACGAGCCGGCCGACCGGGTTGGCGGAGAGCCGGCAATAGTCAAACAATTCCGTGTAGGTTTGGTAACGAGTGACAGCCTGGTCCTGGACGAATGCCCGGATCAGATCGCGAAAGGGTTCGGCCGGGAGACCGTGGCGTTCGACCGTTTCGCGCAAAGCTACGTAAACGGGATGCGAGGCACGCCCGGCGTACATCGCCTCAAGTTGCTCCCTCCACCATTCGAGGAGCCGGAGGCTTTCTTCCGGATCGCCGATCTCGTCGCCGAGGTCGTCCGCCCACCGGCAGAAGGCGTAAACGTTATAGAAGTCCTGGTGCAGGCGTTTCGGCAGCATAAACGAGACGACATGGAAGTTTTCGTAGTGATGAGTCGCGAGCCAGCGGGTGTAGTCCGCCGCCTCGGAGGAGTTACACGTACGGGCCAGCGCTTCCGTCGACCGGACAAAATCCCTCGGGAGAAGGAACGCGCTGGACAAGGCTCAGGGAATGATGGCGGTCTTCAAGTGGCCGTTGTGGCTCATGAGGTAGCGCATCACTTCGAGGAGGTTCGCGAGGGGTTCTTCTCCCTTGACGAAGTCCATCGCGCTCACATGGCCGTCACCGATCACCTCAAGGGCCATCCGGATATGCTGCGGCGTGTGATGGAAGCTCGCCTTACAGGTGATCTCGGAGTAGTGGAGAAGCGAGGTGTCCAGACATACGCGGCTCTGGTTGGGGCAGCCACCGAAGAAATTTACCGTTCCGCCACGCCGGACGAGTTGTACCGCTTGCTCCCACGCAGAGGGGGATCCAACGGCCTCGATGGCAATATCGGCGCCGCGGCCGCCGGTGAGGCTCTTCACCGCACTGACGGGATCGTCGTTGTCGCCGGCCGTGACCACCTCCTCGGCGCCGAGCTTCGCGGCACGGTCAAGCTGGGTTTTTCGCCGGCCTACCGCTATCACCCGGGCGCCCCAGACCTTCGCCATACGGACGAACATCAGTCCGATCGGCCCGAGCCCGATGACAGCCACGGTGTCCTCCGCCCGCACCCCTGTCTCCTCAAGACCGCGCAGCACGCACGACAGCGGCTCTACAAGGGCCGCATCCTGATAGGCGATGTGGTCTGGAATTACGTAAGTATTACGTTCGACAATCCGAGCGGGTATCCGAATGTACTCGGCGTAAGCGCCATTGTTGAACAGCAGGTCCTCACAAAGATTCTCGAGTCCCCTTCGGCAGTAATAGCACTGGTAACATGGAGCGGAGTTCGCCGCGACTACGCGCTGGCCCACCCTAAACTTCCTGACGCCTGAGCCAGCGGCGACAATATCACCTGCGAGTTCGTGGCCGAAAACGGCGGGCGGGACGATCATGCGGGCATGGTACCCGCGCAGGAAAACTTTCACGTCGGTCCCGCAGGTTAGAGCAGCTTTGACACGAACGAGTAGATCACCTTCCCCAAGGTCTGGAACGGCTACCGGCTCTACGCGGAGCTCTTCCTTGCCGTACAGCACGGCAGCCATCATTTGTGTCTTCACTCGGTCCGCCTTTGTGGTGAAACCATAATTTTCAACGATTGTTCGCCCGGATGCAAGGCCAGCCGGATGCCATAATTGATTTCGTCGAGCGGCAAGCAGTGGGAAATGAGGTCCTCGACGGGCAGTTCGCCGCTAAAAACGAGCCTGGCAGACTCCGCCTGGAGGTCGATCGAAGCGCTGTAAGAGCCCAGGACCGTCCGCTCCCCGACACAAATGTCGGCCCCGGAGAACTCCACCCTCTCCTGGTGCGATGTCTGCGCGAAAAGCAGGATACGCGCGCCAGGGCGCGAACAACGCATCGCCTGCTCAGTGATGCCGGGCGCGGAAGCCGCCACGACCACGGCGTCGGCGCCACGTCCCCCGGTTAGTGCAGCCACCTCGCGCACGACGTCTGCGGCACGGGGGTCCCATACGGACTGGGAGCCGAAGCGCATCGACAGCTCGCGCCGGCGCAGAATCGTGTCGGTCGAAACGATCGTCGCTCCGGCCCGCCGAACGAGCATGGTGAACATCAGCCCAATCGGGCCCTGGCCGAGGATCGCTACCAGTTCGCCGGGCTGCGGATTAAGGGACTGGATGGCTTTCAGGCAGGTGTTTACTGGTTCCACGAACGCGGCGCGCTCAAAAGGAACGCCCTCCGGTATCCTTTCCACTCCCCTCCGTACGATCCAGTCCATTACGCGAACGTACTGCGAGAAGCCGCCGCCGGCGGGCTCGAACCCCGCCGTGACACCAACTTTTTTGTACACAGGGCACTGCGCATAGAGCTTTCTTCGGCAGTAGAAGCACTCCGTGCATGGGATGTGATGGAAGACGATCACCCGGTCGCCGGGCGTGTACTCGCGCACACCCTCCCCCACCGCCGCCACCACGCCGGCGGTCTCGTGGCCGAAGATCCTCGGGGGAGCCAACAGGTCGTATTCGATCTTCTTCAAATCGGTGTGGCAGACGCCGCACGCCTCGACCCGCACCAGCAGTTCGCCGGGGCCGATGACAGGAGTTGTTACGTGTTCCACCGAAACGGTGCCATTCCCTTTATAGACCGCCGCACGCATCGTCTCCGGCGGCGTCGTGACATCAGAATCGACAATCTGCAAGAAAGTCTCCTAGGGACCGCGCAACCAGCCGGCTGCGCCGGTGAAGCCGATAAAACTCCGGAACTCGCCGAAAAGGCCGCGCGAGCGCAGCCCGGACGATCCGTGCCGTCCGCAGCCGGCCGCTGCTATCCCGAACACGATTGAAATCCGTATCGAACTCCTCCATCGCAGTATCGAGCACCGCCCGAACACAATAGAACGGCAACGAGGCGCCGACGGCTCTCGCCGCCAGCCCGGCAGACTCCATCTCCACCACGGAAGCGCCAAGCGCGCGCAACGCCCGCTTTTCAGCAGCCGTCCGGACCACACGATCGACCGAAACCAGGACGCCGATGGCCTTGGCCTGGGGGCGGCCGGGCACTTCGGTCCGGTACGACACTCCACCGCCGGCGTCCTCCACTCGCGACGCGACAAATACGTCGCCCGCAGCGAGCGACGGATCGAGCGCACCGCATGACCCTGTGCTCACGACCCTGTCCAGCTTCCCGTTCCGGGCGGCGACATCGAAGGCTTCCGCCGCGCGTTCGGGACCCGCTCCGTTGGCGGCCAGTACCAGCCTGTACCCGTTCAGTTCGGCAAGACGCACGAAATCCAGCGGCCAGCCGGGGTTCTCCATCTTTTCACACCGCCGGACTAACTCGACCAACTCCCTGACCTCGGCAGCGACCACCAGGATCGTCTCCACGTCAGCAGTAGCCGTTCTGGCGGAACCATTCCACCGCCCGCCGCAACGCGCCATCGACCGCCTGCGGGGTGAATCCAAGTTCCCGCGCGGCTTTATCGTGCCGCACAAACATCTTCTTCCGCGCCATCCGAACTGCGTCGAACGGGATGCGCGGATCCCGTCCCGTCAGCCGCGCAAGGCCCGTGCTGAGGACCCCGGCAGTCCATGCCACCCCATACGGAATCTTTGTGCTCGGCGCCTTCAACCCGCTCGCCACACCAAGCTTCCGTAAAATCTCCGAGAGAGTCAGGTTCTCACAGCCGAGGACGTACCTCTCCCCAACCCTTCCCCGCTCACAGGCCAGCCGGTGACCTTCAGCAGTATCCCGCACATCCACAAGGTTCAGCCCGGTGTCGACGAACGCCGGCATCGCTCCGCGCAGAAAGTCCACGACGATCTTGCCGGTAGGCGTCGGCTTGAAGTCGTGGTCCCCGACCGGCGCCGTGGGATTGACGATCACCACCGGAAACCCCAACCGCGAGTATTCCAGCGCTACCTGCTCGGCCAGAAACTTCGATCGCTTGTACGCCCCGACCATATCATGCAGGCCGACCGGTGTGTCCTCGTCGCCCAGACAGGTCGCCGGGATGCCGATGCAGCCCACCGTGCTTGTATATACGAAACGTTCGACGCCGGCCCTTCGCGCTGCCTCAAGCATGTTCCGGGTGCCGTCCACGTTGGAACGATGCATCTCTTGTGGGTGCTTCGTCCAAAGGCGGTAGTCCGCCGCCACGTGGAAGACCACGCCACATCCGCAGGCGGCGCGCTGCAATGACTCGGGATCGCGAAGGTCGCCGGTGGCCGTTTCCGCTTCCAACTCCCTGAGCCGGCTTTCTGGTCTTACCAGCACACGAATGCGATGGCCGCGTTCAATAAGGTTCCGCGCCACGTGCCACCCAACGAAGCCGGTAGCACCCGTAATAAGGGTCGGTCTCACGTCCTTCCGTTATCGCAAAGCCCAGCTCAGCAGACGCAGGCTGTCACTGGCCTTTCCGTTGATTCCCAATGCTGCCGACGGTTCGTAGCCGCAATGCATCATACAATGCTCGCAGCGCGGGTCGTTACCGTGGCCGTAATCCTCCCACGGCGTTCTGACCATAAATTCCTCAAAAGTCTCGTAGTGCCCGTCCGTAATGAGGTAGCAGGGCCCTTTCCAACCCGCAACATTGTAAGTGGGATTGCCCCACGCGGTACAGGGCAGGTCGCGCGTACCCTTCAGAAAGTCGAGGTAGACGGGCGTACTGTTCAAACGGAACCGCCGCGCCAGCCGGTCGATGTCCTTGAACTTCTCGTGCACATCCTCGCGGGTCATGAAGATCTCGCGGTCATTGACCGCCGAATAGCCGTAGCCCGGCGCAAGCATGTGCCCGTCCACTCCGAACGGCTCGAGGTACTCGAAGAGCGCCTCAATCTCCTTCATGTCGGTCTCTTTGTAGACGGTCGTGTTCGTGCTGACTTTGAAGCCTGCCGCCTTGGCGGCCTTCAGACCCTCGATCGCCTCCCGAAAGACACCCTCGCGCTCCACACAGATGTCATGCGTCTTCTCGAGCCCGTCCAGGTGGATGTTAAAGAAGAATCGGTCGTCCGGCTTGAACTCGGGAAGCCGCTTCTTGATGAACATTCCATTAGTGCAGAGGTAGATGTGACGGTTCCGCTCGAGCAAGCCGGCGGCCAGCGGACCGATCTCCGGGTACAGCAGGGGTTCTCCCCCACAGATAGAGACGACCGGCGCTCCACATTCGTCCGAGGCCGCAAGGCACTGATCCAGCGACAGTTTTCGGGTGATGGTCGACTCGTACTCGCGGATGCGCCCGCATCCCGTACAAGTGAGGTTACAGGCGTGCAACGGCTCAAGCATCAGCACCAGCGGAAACCGCTTCCGGATCATGGGGTGCGTCTTCCGCGCGCCGCCATTCGTCCCAGTATGGTGAATGATCCGAAAGGGATTGGACGATCCGTTTTGCGCAGAATTGTTCTTCTGCCACTCAGGCCGCGGGTGCACTTTGTTCCTGAAGATATAGCCGGCCATGCCGGCCGTCAGCGACAGCGGAAACCTCATACCCCCTCCTCGGACGGCGCTCGCCATCCCCTTACAAATTCCGCCAGAGCCAGCAACGGGAACGACTGCCGGTACAGATGATAGGTGAGGTAAAACACCTTCGGAAACCCTGTGCCGGTGGCCAGTTCCTCGTCCCAGTATCCGCCGCTGCGCTGGCTTTCAAGCAGGTACTCAATCCCGTTATTCACGCTGAGGCTGTTTGAGTCACCGCTTGCAAGCAGCCCCAGGATTGCCCACGCGGTCTGCGACGCGGTACTGCCAGCGGCGGTGAAGCAGCCGTTGTCGTATGACGCGCAACTCTCGCCCCAGCCGCCGTCGGCGTTCTGAACCGAACGCAACCACTCCCCGGCGCGCAGGATGTGAGCTTCCCGGTCGCTCTCGCCCGCCGAGCGCAAGCCGCGCAGCGCGAAGCAGGTTCCGTAAATGTAGTTCACACCCCAGCGCCCGTACCAGCTTCCGTCCTGTTCCTGCGTACGAATCAAGTAGTCGACGCCGCGCCGGATCGCCGGCGACGCCGGATCCACGCCCCACGCGCACAGCGCCTCAATCACACGGCCGGTTATATCCGGGCATGCCGGGTCCAGCATGGCGTTGTGATCGGCAAAAGGCACCTCGCTCAGCGGCGTCCAGTTATTATCCACATCGAACGCGGCCCATCCGCCATCGCTTCCCTGCATCGCCAGCAGCCACCGTACCGCGCGTTCGGCCGAGGCCCTGCAATTCCGCGGATCGGCGCCGCGGACATGGCGGAGCGCAAGTAATACCATGGCCGAGTCGTCGATGTCCGGGTAGAATTCGTTGGCGAATTCGAAGTACCAGCCGCTCGGCTCGATATCCGGCCGCTTCACCGACCAGTCGCCTTTGCGCCTGACCTCCTTCGACAGCAGCCAGTCACCAGTAGATGCGAGCTTTGACGCCGGCACGGCTCCCGCTTCCCCAAGCGCGAACGCTGCGATGGCGGTGTCCCAGACCGGAGAGAAGCACGGCTGAAAGAAGAACCGCTCGCCGTCATTAACCATCAGCCGGCCGAATTGGCGCTGCGCCTCGGCCCGGTCCGGATGGTCCGGCCCGTAACCGAGCAGGCCCATCGCCATGATTGCGTACATCATGGGCGGGTAGATCGCGGCCAGGCCGTCGGAATGGCGTGTACGCTCCAGCATCCAGCGCTCGCACGCCCGGATGGCTCTGCGGCGCAGCCGCTTCGAGCCGTATCTTTCCCACCATTTGAGCGCACGGTCGGCGGCCAGGAACAGACTTCTCCAGCTCACACACGATCCACCCCCGCAGAATCCCATGCTCGCGCCCGGAAGAAACAGTTCCTCGATCGTGAACCCGGCGGGCACCGGGCGCGTCGGATTGTGCGCGTGCACGATGGACAGCGGCACCACGATCGCCCGCGTCCACGAAGACATCCGGTAGAGGAACTTGCCCGGTAGCAGAATCATCTCGGGAGGGATCGACGGGCAGTTCTCCCGAGGGTACAAGCCGAACAGGCTCAGGTTGATTTTGACGTAGCTGTTCGCCGCCTGAAGTCCACCCAGCGACAGGATTCGCTCGCGCGCGGCCGACAACGCCGGTCCGTCCGCGGGCACGCCTGCCAATTTAAGCGAAAAGTATGCTTTAACGGTCGCGCTGATTTCGGCCGGTCCCGCTGGGTAGATATTAAACCCGCCATCCGGCAATTGCCGGCTGAGGATTGACCGGACTGCCCTGTCGACCAAGCGCCGGGTCGGCGGATTCCAAGTTCCATCCACCGGGGGATGCAGCCACAACTGGAGGAGGATGAAGTCAGACTCCAGGGTCGTATCAGCAGTCAGTTCCCCCCACCAGTAACCCTCGGGATTGCGCAAGCCGAGCAGATAGCGGGAAGCACGGGCGGCTGCGTCCGCCGCACAGCTAACCAACCGATCACTCAGTTGAACGCCAGGACTCATAGTGCGCCGATGGACACGAGTCGCCCGGCCTGCTGGGCAAGCTCGGCCGGAAGAGAAAATCGGACGTCTTCGTCCTTGATCTCAACCTCCTCCACCTCCGCGAAACCTCGCGCCTGAAGCGCCGAGACCAGTTCCCGTACCAGATGTTCGGGGGCCGACGCGCCGGCGGTAACAGCGACTGTCTCCACGCCACGAAACCATTCGGCTCTCAGTTCAGCCGCGTCGTCGAGCAAGTGGGCCGGCACGCCGCTCTTCTGGCACACCTCCACGAGCCGCTTCGAATTGGAGCTGTTCCGGGACCCCACCACCAGCAGGAGCTGGCACATAGGAGCCACGGCCTTGACCGCCAGCTGCCGGTTCTCGGTGGCATAACAGATGTCCTGGGCCGGCGGTCCCTGAATGGCAGGGAACCTTTCCCGCAACCGCTCGATTACATCCCGGGTCTCTTCGAGGCTGAGTGTGGTCTGGGTTAGGTACGTGACCTTGGCGGGATCCGGCACATGCAACCTGTCCACATCCTCAACGGTTTCGACTAAGATCGTCGCTTCCGGCGCCTCGCCAAGCGTACCGATCACCTCGTCGTGGTCCTTGTGGCCTATCAGCACGACCGTGTGACCTTGCCGAGCAAACCGGACCGCCTCCAAGTGGACCTTGGTCACCAAAGGGCATGTGGCGTCGATCACCTGGAGCCTTCGCTCGACAGCCTGGTTCCGGACTGCTGGAGAGACCCCGTGCGCGCTGAAAATGACCCGCTCTCCCTCGGGCACATCGTCGAGCTCCTCGACAAAGACCGCCCCCGCCGCCCGAAGTTCTTCTACCACGTGGCGGTTGTGAACGATCTCCTTCCGTACGTAAATTGGTGCTCCGTAAAGGCCAAGGGCGATTTTGACGACGTCAATGGCCCTCACGACCCCTGCACAGAAGCCCCGAGGCGTTAAGAGCAGAATTCTTCGTACCGCGTTACTTTCCCCAGATTTGCTTGGCGGCATACTGAAGTCTCATTATAACAACTGTTTGTGGACACCGAGGACGGATGAGCATGAGGCAGATGCAGGCAGTGGCGCTACTTGGGACAGCCGGTGCCTTTCCGGCGGAGATTGCACGGTGGGAGGCTGGCCGAGCAGGCCGCGGAATTACCATCGAGCAGGCCGAGGGCTTCAGATGGACCCTCCGGCAGGAGGGGGGCTCGGCCGTTGCCGTCGTAGAACCGTCCCGGGACTATTTCTCCAGAGCCGGTTACCAGATTCGGACCACTGTATCTCATTCCGACAGCGCGTTGTTGGTTCTGGAATATCTCGACAGAGGCTACGCCCTGGTCACCACAGCGCCGGGGGTGGCCCAGAGCCGGCAACGGGGCGTGGCTCGCCTTCAACACGGGGAAGTTCCGGCGGGCAGTCTTTCACTTCGAAAAGGCCGCTTTCGAGGGCACGATCCGCGTTGAAGGCATCGAATTCCTCCGCTCGGCGTCCATCACGGATTTGGAGCCACCTAAAGA
>JAEHDI010000120.1 GCA_016880505.1 Bryobacterales bacterium
AGGGCCGCTCCAGATTGTAGCGGGCGGCTTCAAGATTCAGGGCAACGCGGTTCTGCACCTCGCGGGGCTGAACGATCCGATGCTGCGGAATGTCGTTGCGCTAGTGGAGTGAAGGAGCACCCGTGGGGCACGCCGCCCGGCGTGCCCAGATTTCTGCCGGCTCTATTCCACCAAAGCGGTCCCGTAGACGATGGTCTGAATGGCCGGGCCAGTTAACCGACGGTGGCCGCTTCCCTGGGTGCGCAGCGCACCGCTGACGATCCGAAGCGGACCGTTGTAGTTGCCCGAGGCCTGTAGCTTGGTCCATGCGCCACGCGGCTGGTAGATGGTTCCGTCGAAGTGGGCGAATGGCGTCGCCCAGAGTTCGAGCTGGGGGGAAGTGCTGCCGAGTGAGGGGTAGCCGTTGCCTTTCGAGTCGTAGTTATAGACGGGGTCATTCAGAGTATACTTATCCCCGTCAACGCCGTCATCCACATACTTGTTGTCGTCCTTGTAATGGACGTAGGAGTTCCTGCGGTCCTGCCAGAGTAGAAAACCCTGGTATGGCGCCAACTCGGGCACAGTGTTGCCGATGTCCTTGGACAGGCTGTATAGTTCGGTCGACGATCCCGCATTGTTCCCGGACTTGATACTGGATTTGGAAAAGACGAGAGTATTTTTGTTGGGTCCCGCCCATTCCCGGGCATTGGGGATGTTCGCCAACTGAGTCTCGAGGCCCGGGTACTGCGAATCGGTGAGGATGAAAAGCCGGCCCGCATCGCTGCCGTTCCCGCCGATAATTTTCGCCTTGTTGTCCGTGTTGAGCAGCGGGATGTTCTCGTTCAGGGTGCCGGCCATCACATAGCGGCCGGGCCCAAACGTTACCTCCGCCTGGCCGATGTTCAGCCCCCCGAAGAAGTTGAAGTCGCCGAAACCGCCGCCATTAAACTCGAGGTTCGTGTTGATGATAATCTGCTCTCCGGTCGCGACCTCCGCGCAGTTGTTGCAGCCTTTTGGGATACCGGTCGCGAAATAGTTGCCTGAGGGGCAGCCGGTCTTGCAGACGGTGTTCTTGAGGGAGCCGAGATTACCCGTGGGAACCGGGATCCACGGCAACTGAGTCGTCGTGACCGGCGGCTGGGCAAGGCCTTCGTAAGGATCCCAGAAGATTTCGTTGTCGGGCTGGTTCTCCGGTGTAATGGTCCACGACCCGCCACCCGAGATGTAATAGTCGCCGTTGTCACGAATGTAGGTGCCAGCCGGCGATTCCACCGTGCCACTGCCGGCGATGTAGCCGGCCCAGGCGTCTTGTTTCGCAGGACCACCTGCTCCCGACGCCATGATGATTCCACCGGGCACGATCACTTGCGGTGTGCCACCGACATAGAGGTTGTTGCCGGTATAGATTTTGCCGGTATCGTCGGTCCACGGATCGTTCTCGCGGTTGATCAGAATGAGCGACGCCGGCGTGACCGACTTTGCGACAGCGGCGGTCGCGCGGGCGCTGACGACGCCTTCTGTGTTTCCAAAGACCGATGAGAACAGTTGTGGGATCCGCTCGGTGACTCTGACGGTGACCCAATAGAATGTATCCACACAGGGCGGGTCCGCTGTAGGCGGATGTGCGACCGAGGCGCCACCCTGGCCGCAGTTTTCGACCACGGTCGGGTTGGGAGTGCGATCCCAAGCCTGTACCG
This sequence comes from Bryobacterales bacterium, assembly GCA_016880505.1. Lineage (GTDB taxonomy): Bacteria > Acidobacteriota > Terriglobia > Bryobacterales > Bryobacteraceae > JAEHDI01. The sequence goes on from JAEHDI010000120.1 coordinate 1,677, forward strand.
TAACCAACTGGCGTCCACCGGTGGTGAAGCCGTGCTGCTGCGCGTACATACAAGCGCTTTGCAGGTTCCCGGGGAGGTTGGGGCACGGGGTCGGAACCATCAGACACTCTGCGCCATTGCCGCCGCAGGTGTACGAGGATATGTCCACTGCGTCATCCATGGCTGCTTTGACAGCGGCGAGGGCCCCAGCGTCCGCGGCGGCCTGGGCAGACTTCTTCGTGAAATAGGACCAGCCGAGGTCCACCACCAGCCCGAGCATGCCGCACAGCATCAGAAGAGCCAGGGTGACCATGATGAGCACCTGGCCTCGGCGTTTTCCAAGGTTTTTCGCCATACTCAACCTCCTCAGTACTGGATTCGATCCCTCGAACTGGCGGGGAGCAAAAACTCCCCGAAATTCTGACCGCGGCCCGCACCGGGCCAGAACATCGCAATCGCCGAGCGGAACGGATAC
>JAEHDI010000989.1 GCA_016880505.1 Bryobacterales bacterium
ACCGGCAAGCGCGGCGACCACGATGTCGGGAATGCCGTCGTTGTCGTAGTCGCGGAAGTCCGCCCCCATTGCGGAGATGGGGCGGGCGTGGTCGGCCATGGCCACACCGGACTCCAGCGCCACCTCCTCGAACTTGCCGTTTCCAAGATTGTGGAACAGAGAGTTGGGGATCTTGTCGTTGGTGACGAAAACATCCATGAAGCCGTCCAAGTCGTAGTCGGCCAAAGCGACGCTCATTCCCTTCCCAACGTGGTGGGCGATGCCGGCGCTCTCGGACACGTCCTCAAAGGTGCCGTCGCCACGGTTCCGGTAAAGCGTGTTCGGCAAACCCCGGAAGTGTTTCGGGTGACAGTAGGCGCGGACATTCTTGACGGAGTCGCCGCAGAACGGAGCCTTGTCGGGAATCCAGTCGAGGTAATTCACGACGAACAGATCGAGGCGGCCGTCGTTATCGTAGTCAAGCCAGCCTCCGGCGATGGACCACAGGTCGCTCTTGATGCCGGCTTTGGCGGTGACCTCCTCGAACCTGCCGTTACCGAGGTTGTGGTAGAGGTGGTTAGATCGCACCCCCGCGACGAACAGGTCCGTACGGCCATCGTTGTCGTAGTCGGCGGCGGAAGCCCCAATAGAATAACCCGTGCCAGCAAGTCCGGTCTCCGCGGTGACGTCCTTGAACTTCATTCCACCCAGGTTGCGGAACAGTCGGTTGTGAAACTTGGACTCCTTCTTTTCCAGGGTCGGCACGGATGCGCCATTCGTGAAAAAGATGTCCGTAAGGCCGTCGCCGTCGTAGTCAAACACAGCGACGCCGCCGGCCATGGTCTCGATGATCTGCTTCTCGGGGGTGGGATTGTTTTCGAGAACAAACCGCAGGCCCGCGGCTTCCGCAACGTTCCGGAATTGGATGGGCGGCGACTGCGGGGACGAAACCGCCGCCGACAACCAGAGGAAACAGAAGACCCTACGAATGTACGCCATCGGTTTCCGAGGGCCCACAGAGTGAAGCGGCCGCCAGTTGCGCGATGTCCGTCAGCATCGGAGGCTTCTCGCTCAGTGTCGCGAGGGCATCGCGGAACATGCTGTGGCAGAAGGGACAGGCAGCGGCGATCGTTTTCGCCCCAGTCGCCACCAGTTCCTCGGTTCGCTCTATGTTTACCCGTTTTCCTTTTTCCTCACCAAGGAACACAAGCCCGCCGCCGGCGCCACAACAGAAAGAGCGGCTGCGCGTCCGCCGCGGCTCAACCGTCTCTCCGTAAAGCCGGATCACATCGCGAGGCTCTTCGTAAGTGCCGCGGTAGCGTCCGAGGTAACACGGGTCGTGGAAGACAACGGTATCACGGGGACCACTCGCGGCCGGGAGGCGGTCCTGGTGGCGGGCGAGGAACTCGCTGTGGTGCTCAATTTCAATGTCCGCGCCGAATTCCTTCCAGTCCTCCGATATCGTGCGGACGCAGTGCGGGCAGATCGAAACAAGCCTGCGGGCTTTGGACCGGCCAATTTCTTCTATGTTCGCTTCGGCCAGTTGGGAGAACAACAGGTCGTTTCCGAGCCTGCGCGCGGAGTCACCGGTACAGCGCTCTTTCTTTAGGACGCCGAAGGTGACCTTAAGATGCCGCAGCACGGTGGCCATGGCCAGAACGATCTCCCTCCCCTGCGGGTCGTAGGAGCCCATGCACCCCAACCAAAGGCAGTATTCCTGGGTGCCGTCATACGGCGGCAGCCCATGCTTTTCGATGAACTTGTCCCGCTCGGACGACGCGAAGCCAAGGGGATTGCCGAACCGCTCCAGGTTCAGGAACAACTTGTTGCCGTGATCGTCATCCCATTTGCCTGTATTGACGGCGCCGCGGCGCAGGCCGACGATCACCGGCAGGTGCTGGATTCCAACCGGGCATTGATACTCGCAGGCGCCGCAGGTTGTGCACTGGAAGGCCGCCTCCTGTGAAAGATGCCTCCCGATCAAAGGAGCCTCCGCCATGGCTCCGTTCTCATTCAAATACCGGCGTACTCCGAGAATGATCTCCTTCGGATTCAGGACCTTGCCTGTGTTGTAGGCCGGGCAGTGTTCCGTGCAGCGCCCGCACTCGACGCAGGTGTAGGCCTGAAGGGTGACAATCCGCGTGAGATCCCGGCCCGTATCGAGACCGAAGTCTTCGTCGCCCGCGAGAGGCGGAATACGGCTGAACGAGGGCCGCTTCAGGAACACCGTCACCGGGCTGAGCAGCAAGTGCAGATGCTTCGTATGCGGGATCAGCGGGAGAAATACCAACAGTGCCAACGTATGCGCCCACCAGTTGATTCGTGCCGCCGGACTCCCCTCCGTGACGAAGAATGTCGCCAGGTAGGTCGCCATCAGGAAAAAGATCAGGAAGGCGATCAGACCCGATTCCGGAGAAATCTCCCCCAGCCATTTCGGCCTTGCAACGAACCGCCGGATCGCGAGTCCGGCGATCGACAGACCGGCGGCGACGGCGAACACGGCGGCTACGATGAAGTACAGCCGCCCGAATCTGCCATCGCGAGGAATGAGTTCCAGGCCCAGCCCTTCCGCGAGGTGATTGATCGTCACCAGCGCGAATGCGCAGAATCCCCAAAACACAAAGGCGTGCGCCATGCCCGGCAACGGGCGATCCCGGATCACGTGCACTTGGAGCATCACCTCCCCGAAGAAGGCGCGCATGCGCGGGAGGAGCGGCCGGAGTTGGAAGTCCGGGTCTCTCCGGGAACGCCGAATGACGGCGGCGACTCTTCCGAACCGCCGCCAAAACGTGAGTGCGGAAGCGGTTAGCAGCACCAGGAAGAGCAAGACTTCCCACGGAGAGGGACCGGCTATCATGCTTGCTCTGAATGTAACATGACGCGAATTCGCTACAATGAGAGCTTCTCCGGGAGGTTTTATTTGAATCTTCTTGTTTCGGGAGCAGCCGGGTTCATCGGCTCGCATCTCTGTGATCGCCTGCTCGCCGAAGGGCATTCCGTGCTCGGCCTCGACAATCTGCTTACCGGCTCCCGGGACAACATCGCTCACCTCGAGCGGCATTCGCGGTTCGAGTTCCGCCGGCAGGACGTCAGCAAGTCATTCGATGCCAGCGGCGACTTTGACGGCGTGCTCCATCTCGCTTCTCCCGCGAGTCCGAAGGATTACCTCGGACTCCCCGTCGAGACGTTGGAGGTTAGTTCGTGTGGAACCAGGAACATGCTGGAGGTCGCGCGCCGGTGCAACGCACGCTTCCTGCTGACGTCGACATCCGAGGCTTACGGCGATCCGGCGGAGCATCCGCAGTCGGAGTCCTACTGGGGTAACGTCAACCCCGTCGGTCTCCGCTCATGCTACGACGAAGGCAAGCGCTTTGCCGAGGCGCTGACGATGGCGTACCACCGCACATTCGGGCTGCGGACCAGCATCGCCCGTATCTTCAATACCTACGGGCCGCGGATGAAGTTGAAGGACGGGCGCGTCGTTCCAACATTCCTGGACCAGGCCTTGCGCCGGCAGCCGGTCACCGTTTTCGGTGATGGTACGCAAACCCGCAGCTTCTGCTATGTGAGTGACATGGTCGAAGGGCTGTACCGGCTCTTTCTGTCCGAGGAACGCTATCCTATCAACCTCGGTAATCCAGTGGAGATGTCGATCCGGGAGTTTGCCGAGTACATCTGCCGGCTTACGGGTGTCCCGTTCAAGGCCGAGTATAAACCGCTGCCTGCCGACGACCCGAAGAAAAGACGGCCGAACATCTCCAAGGCAAGAAAGTCGCTCGGCTGGGAGCCGCACGTGTCGCTTGAGGACGGACTCCGCAAGACGATCGAGTATTTCCGGCCGCGGATGACGTTTATCTGAGGTCGCCTGCCAGTTCGGCGATCTGTTCGGTACTGAGCGCCTGCTCGCTCCGGTACTTCGGGTGATCCACGAAGATTCTCGCTCCGCCGGTGAATCGTGCGGTGTGCTCCGGCGCAAGGTCGAATTTCATGTACTGCACCGAACTGATCCGGCCGCCGGAGATCTGGCGACCGTCGAACCTGGCCCGTACCGGACGCAGGTCCCCCACGGCCAGCCAGACGTGGTTCTCCAGGCCGAGCAACTCCCTTAGCCACACATCCCGCTCCTCCGGGGTCTCGTATTCGATAAACAAGCTGGCGCTCAGGCCGTTTTCCGCCGGAATGAGTTCGTTGTACGTTTCGACTTCGTGAGCGATGTCCTCCAACCGGACAGTCCGCTCGATGCGAATCATCTCCTGGATCTGATACCGCACGGTATCGTGATTCTCGAACAGGAACGTGAGATGATCCCCGACCCGGACACGACGCCTGTCCTTGAGGGCCATGATTTGCGGGCGCTGGGTGCTTCGCTCAATTTCGTAGTCGGCGAGGCTTTTGATCTCCGAAATCGAAACACGCTCGATCACTTCGCTGATTTCTCCTTGGGCTCGATGCTCTTCGGAAAACCGTCTTCGCGGTAGGCGCGGGCCAGCACTTGAATCGGGTGAATGGGTCTGGCGCCCAGCGCCTGCTCGAAGTGGACCGCGGCCAGCGGGCAGTCGGTGGCAGTGACTTCGGGCTCCGCGGCGGCCATCTCATCGAACGCCTTCTTCCCCGCGAGCATCGAGAGTGGAAAGAACTCCTTCTTCATCGCCCACGTGCCATCGTGACCGCAACACTGGTCCACCAGTTTGATCGTGGCGCCCGGGATCAACCTCATCACGTCCCGAGAGCGGTACCCGATGTTCTGGGCCTTGAGGTGGCAGGGAAGGTGGTAGGCGATCTTGCCGGGCGTGGATCGGAAGTCCCGGTTGAACTTGCCTTCCTGCTTGAGTTGAAACAGGAATTCGCACAAGTCCATCGTCGCCCCGGTGACGGCCTTCGCCTCCGGAGTGCCCAGCAGTTCGGCATACTCCTTGCGAAGCATGTACGAACAGGTCGGGTTGATCGCCAGGATCTTCTTGCCGGCTTGCACCTGAGGGTAGAGCGCCTCGACGTTGCTCTGCGCGAAGCGTTTGGCGAGGTCGACGTCCCCGGACTCGAGCGCAGGCATTCCGCAGCAGTTCTGCTTCGGCAGCGCCAGCGAGATGCCGTTCTTCGCAAAGACTTCGACGGTGTCCTTAGCCAGTTGCGGGTTGTTGTGGTTCGCAAAGCAGGTGACGAAGAGCACGGCGCGTGACGTGTCGCCCGCCGGCACGGGCCGCTTATGGAACCAATCCTCGAACGTTTCTCCGTGGAACTCGGGCAGCCGCTTGTCGCGGTGAATGCCGAGAGTCATTTCGAGCGCGCGCCGCATCAGCGGCTGCCGGTTGGCCCAGTTTGCCAGGGCGGGCGTGAGTCCGGCGACCTTGCCGAGCATCTCCGGCCGGGCGAGGACCCGGGAACGCAAATCGATGCCGCGCTCCTTCTTTCGGACTGCGTTCATCCGTAGCAGGAGCCGCGGAAAATCAAGCTGGAACTCGTGGCCATCGTCGGGTGTGTACGGACACTTCACGTAGCACAGCTTGCATTGGTAGCAGGTGTCGATGACACGGTCGACCTCCGCCGGAGCCAGCCCCCGCACATTACCGTCATGGCGGTCCACTGCCTGAAACAACTCGGGGAACGACGGGCAGAGATTGAAGCAGAGGCGGCAACCGTGGCAGATGTCGAATATCCGGTCGACTTCCTGTTGCAGCAGCGGCCTGTCCCAGTAGATGGGCGCATTGGGGTTGTAGCTCAACCCCGGAGAGGGGGCGCCATGAATGATGGACATGTGTTGGAGACCGAAACGGGGACAGGAGGCACACGACCCGGATTGACTACAACCGGATCGGCGAAACCCGTCCCCGCTTCCTTAAGTTCAGGCGATGCTCTCCAGGCCCTTGCCGAAGCGGCCTGCGTGTGATTTCTCAGCCTTCGCCAAGGTTTCAAACCAGTCCGCAATCTCGGCGAATCCTTCTTCGCGCGCGGACTTGGCCATTCCGGGGTACATGTCCGTGTACTCGTGGGTCTCGCCGGCGATCGCGGCCTTGAGGTTGTCGACGGTTTCGCCGATGGGCAGATCCGTGGCGGGATCTCCAACACTCTTCAGGTAGTCGAGATGGCCGTGGGCGTGCCCGGTCTCGCCCTCTGCCGTGTCACGGAACAAACCTGCGATGTCTGGATGCCCCTCGACGTCGGCCTGCTTGGCAAAGTACAGATAGCGCCGGTTCGCTTGAGACTCGCCGGCGAAAGCGTCCTTCAGATTCGCGTGCGTCTTCGTTCCTTTTAGGGATGCCATTTGAGTTTCCTCCGTTCGAATCTTTTATTAAATAAGAACTATTATACGTTGTCAACCCGGGGGGATCCGGTCAGAGCGGGCGGACCCAAACTTTTCCCGCAGCGGCCGGACCAAGTTGAACGTTTCGCGCTCCCGTCTCCAGATTCATCGTGTCGTCGTAGTTGCGGTTCACGACGGTGATGCGCACGCCGGGCCGGACTCCGAGCGCGTCCAAATACTCGAGCAGTCGCCGGTCTCGCTCGAACACGCTGACGACCTCAACCCGGCATTCGGCTTCGATCTCGTCTAGCGGAAGCAAGCCTCGGAGCCTCCGCTCCGTTGGCGTGTCGTTGGCGACACGGTTACCGTGGGGACACGCCTCGTCCGTCCCCAACTTCTCAACCAACCTCTGCTCGAAATCCGCGGAAACCGCGTGCTCGAGCTGCTCCGCCTCTTCGTGAACCTTGTACCACTCCATCCCGAAGATCTCGGTGAGCATGCGCTCGATCAGGTGGTGCCGGTTCAAGAGATGACTGGCGATCTCACGGCCCTTCGGAGTCAAAGAAAGCTGGCCTTCCCGCCCGACATCGATCAACGAATCCCGGCGAAGCCGCTTGACCGCCATCGTGACGGCGGGAGCGGAGACGTTGAGCCAGCGGGCCAGAGTCGCCGCGATCACGACTTCGCCCTCGGACTCAGCCTCGGCAATTGCCTTGAGGTAGTTTTCCTTGGAAATCGTGATCTTCACGCCAATCCAGATTGTAGCGCGGGAAGAACGCCTGTTATCCTCTGGGTTTGCGATGACTGCCGCACTTCCGAGATCCTCAATTCTACTGCTGGTCTGGTTCAGCGTATTAGCGGCCGGGGAGCGAACTGCGCTTGACAGGTATGTCGAGGCGCCGGACCCAGCGTACAAATATCAGTTAGTCACAACGCTGCGCGGCGGAGACCACACCGCGTACGTTCTCGACATGACCTCACAGTCCTGGAGAAGCTCTTCCGAGGTGGACCGTGTTCGCTGGCAGCACTGGCTCACGATCATCAAGCCCGATAAGGTGACATTGTCGACAGGCTTGCTGTTCATAGATGGCGGCGCCAACGGGCGAAAGCCGCCGGCGCGCGCGGACGGAATGTTGCTCCACTTCGCCAGGTCCACCGGCGCAATCGTGGCTGAGTTGAGGATGGTACCGAACCAGCCGCTGCAATTCCCCGGCGACAAGATGGAGAAGCGCGTCGAGGACGAACTGATCGCGTACACATGGGACAAGTTTTTGAAGGGCGCCGATGAACTTTGGCCCGCACAACTCCCTATGACCAAGAGCGCCGTCCGTGCAATGGATACGGTGACCGCGTTCTGCCGGAGTCCCCAGGGCGGCGGCGTCGAGGTGGACCGCTTTGTGGTTTCAGGTGCGTCCAAGCGGGGCTGGACAACCTGGCTGACTGCGGTCGTCGACAAGCGGGTGGTTGCCATCATGCCGATCGTGATCGATATGTTGAACCTTGAGCCGTCCTTCGTCCACCACTGGCAAGTCTACGGATTCTGGGCGCCCGCGGTGAAGGATTACGTCGATATGGGGATCATGCGCTGGATGGGCAAGCAGGAGTTCAGGGCTTTGATGAAGCTCGTGGAGCCGTACGAGTACCGCGATCGGTTCACGATGCCGAAGTATCTGGTCAACGCCGCAGGCGACCAGTTCTTCCTGCCCGACTCTTCGCAGTTCTACTTCGACGACCTGCCCGGCGAGAAGTACCTCCGCTATGTTCCCAACACGGACCACTCCCTTGCGCGATCGGACGCCGGCCGAAGTCTGCTGGTATTCTTCGACTCAGTCCTCACTGGTAAGCCCAGGCCGAAGTTCTCCTGGACGCTCGAAAAGGACGGAGCAATTACCTTGACCGTGAATGACCGGCCTCGCGAAGTCAAGCTCTGGCACGCGACCAATCCGAGCGCGCGCGATTTCCGCCTGGAAACAATTGGGCGCGCCTGGAAGGCACGTGAGCTTCGTGACCAGGGCGGAGGAGTCTATGTCGGCTCGGCGCCTCCGCCGCCAAGAGGCTGGACCGCCTTCTTCCTTGAGATGACCTACCCCAGCGGCGGCAAGTACCCGTACAAGTTCACGACGCAAGTGCGTGTGGTTCCGGACAAACTGCCGTTCCCGCCGCCAAGAGCGGACTGAAGGCGGTGTCTCATGCCGCGACAATCGGTGCCGGGGTGGGAGCGGGCTTTTCCATCAGCAGTTCGAGGAACGCCTGAGTGGCTGCGTTGAACCGCTTCCGCCGCCGGTGAATCACACCCAGCGGCCGGACGAGACCGGGAGCTTCGAGCGGTCTCGCGAACAGGCGCTTCTGCTCAATGTCGGTGCGCAGGACTCGCTCAGGCAGGATGCTCAGGCCCGCACCCAGCGCGATGGCCTCTTTCATCGACTGAATGTTGTCGAAGTGCAGCACAAGGTTGACCTCGACGCCGTGCTCCGCCAGAAATCGATTGACTTCGCGATGGATTGGGAGGTCTTGGTCGAAACCCACGAAATCTTCGCCATTCAGGTCCGACGCCTTCACGAGGCTCAGGCCCGCCAGCGGGTGACTCGGCGCCATGGCCACAACCATCCGTTCCTCGCGCCACCTCACCACCTGGATCTCCCTGCTGGCCGCGGGGTAGCTCACCAGTCCCAGGTCGACCTGATCGGACAGCACCGCTTCGTAAACCTTCTCCGGACGCAGGTACTCAACACGCAGTTCGGCATCCGGCTGCCGCAACGAGAACTCTTCCTCCATCCACGACATCTCCGAGATTCCTACCGAGTAGATCGAGGCCACGCGGACGGTACCTTCCACCCGCCCTTTGAGGCGGTCCATAGCTGAATCCAGTTTCTCCTTGAGGTGCAATACGTCGCGGCAGAACTCCAGGTAGAGCCGGCCGCACTCGGTCAGCTCGACTGGACGCGTGCTGCGGTCAAGCAGGGGGACTCCGAGCTGTCTTTCCATCTCCTGGAGATGCTGGCTCGCCGCGGATTGGCTGATTCCATTCAACTGTGCGCCCCGGCTCAGGCTGCGCTGGTGAGCGATGTCCCTGAAAAGCCGGAGCTGTTCGATGGTCACGGTGTCAGGTTATCATAAGTTGTCCTAATTTTGCAAGCATGTAATTTTTGGTTGACTTATGTTGTGGCTATGTTATACTAGCCTCAACTATCTCGGGGAGGATCACGATGGCTACCCACGGCTACGCACATGGTTTACCTCCACGGCAGGGACT
>JAEHDI010000990.1 GCA_016880505.1 Bryobacterales bacterium
GCAAGCGGGTGAAAGCTGTTACCGTCCAATGGTCTCAGGGGCCCTGAGGATCAGGTCAGGCTTCATGCGCGACCACGATGATGCCGCGGCCGGTCGAAGTGCGTTCGTGATTTTGCCGGCTAGTGGGTCGTGCTCGGCGAAGGCGGGATTTTGTAGTACGCCGCTGGCACGGCGAGCACGGCGTCGGGCACGCGATCGGTGGCGATCACCTTCCAGCTGTTCCCGGGGCCCGCCGCGAGGAACCAGGAGCCTCGGTGGAAGCTGTAGTAACGGCCGCGATAGACGAACAGGGTGTAGGGCTCGTGGGGACCGTAGAGGACGGGGCTGCCTGGCACGGCAGTCAGCCGAGGTGGCGACTGGACAGCTAGGGCGGGCGGTGGCGCGACGCTCGTTCCCGCGTGGGCGGGTGTGGCCGAGAACAGGCCGCCGGCAAGCAAGAGCGCAATCAGCGTCGGCTCAGCCACTCCATCGCCCTCCGCGGCGGCAGTTCCCTGTCGGCTTCTTCAGGTGGTCAAGCCCCCAAGGTTGCTGGATAATCGAGACGGCAACGCACTCCGGTCGAACGATGCGGGTCATTTTCGGGGATAGCGAGATAGCGGCGCGCCCTGAGATCGTCGCTCTGGAGCAAAATGCGGCGACGCGTTTCGTCGCGCTCATCGGTCTGCGCGCAGTTTTCGGACCGGCGTCGCCGATTTCGGCGTGACGGCCGGGGCCATGTAGGAGATAGTCCCGAAAGCGGGCCACCTCGTCCACCTTTCCAACCCCGCGCGGGATGCGGAGGAGACGGCCCCTCAAAGACACCACGAGCGCCGAGGGTGACTCGACGCCCGTGGGCACTCATCGAATCACAGAGTCCGCGCTAGCTCGGGGGCCGGTAGCCCGCCCCGCTGGCCTTCCGCATGGCCTCCATCGCCTCATCGATGGTCATCAGCGGCGTGGTCTTGACCGCTTTCACAGCCCCACCCGACGAAGCAGCCATCGAGAAGGCGGCTGCACTGACGTTGTTCGGCATCTGACAGACCAAGACGATGTCATGCTCGCCGAACGCGAGCCATCCCCCCTCGACCTTTCCTCCAAGTTTCTCGATGACGGGGCGCACCGCGTCGAGACGGTTCTGGGGGTTCTTGATCATCCCCGACCACGCCTCGGGCGAATATGTGGCTTGCAGCAGGTAGTACGGCATTTGTTGCCTCCTTCTCCGTTGATGACCACCAGAATCGGATCTGATCCGGTCGCAGGGGAGGACTGCGAGTTTGCCTGACGCGTATCTTGAGAGGGCCAACGTAACCTGCAGAGCCGTGCCAAGGAACCCGATCCACGGGCATCGCTCCTCCCGAGGGCCGGACGATCAAGGCGGTGGGCGAATGATGTTCCCGTGGCAGGGGAGTGTCAAGCGATTCCCGGCCACGGAGCCTGCGTGGAATGGATACCTGCTCACGGTGGCGTGCCGGTATGGCGTAGTGTTCGAGCAGCGAGACACCCTTCATCCGTCCAGCACCCTCGAGAAACCCGCGAAGTCGCTGATTTAAGATTGGCATTCGGTATGCCTCCGAGAGGAGTCAGGGCGTTGTTAGACGGGCATGTCGCTGACACCCACACAACAGGAGGCACTCCGATGTTTGGTAGGTGCTTTAGAGTGACGGTCGCAGGGCTAAGGTGGACAAGGGCACTGCCGTTGCTGACGGCAACCATCGCGTGCCTGGTCATCGCGACACCTGCGGCAGCTGAATGGTTCACCGATCTCTACCTTGGCGGCGCGTTCACCGAGAAGCATGACGTGGACACGAATTTCCCAACCACTGGTGACCAGGTGACGACGCTGGACGTCACCTTTAACAACTCGTTCGTCGGAGGTATCCGGGGAGGCTACTGGTTCCCGTTCGACCTTGGCCCACTCAACTTCGGCGTTGGGCTGGACATCTCGCACTTCGCGCCGAACGTCAGCCGACAGACGCGCACCTTTTGCGCGCGCTTCTGCGTCACTGGCGAGTTTGAGGACTTTGATCTCTCTGTCTGGACGATTGGGTTCGACGCGATGCTCCGGTATCCGCTCTTGAAGAGTTCGCAGTTTCCGAACGGCCAGCTTCAACCGTATCTCACGATCGGACCGGCGATCTTCGTGGCGCACGCGGAAGACAGCAGGAACTTTGAGCCGTCAAACCAGTCCGACACCGATACCTCGGTCGGCGTGAAGTTGGGTGCCGGTGTAGCGTGGCTGTTCACCAAGAACATCGCCGTATTCGGTGAATATCGGTACACGCACTTTAGCCCCGAGTTCACGTTCAGGGACGACGTCCTCGGTAACGCCAACCTGAGCACGGCTATCAACACTCACTCCGTGCTGGTGGGGGCCTCGTTCCGCTTCTGACTCAAAGCTGCGCTCCGCACGGCCCACTCGTGACGGGCTGGGAATGTTCTTCCCGGCCCGTTTCTCATTCGCCCGGCTGGTGCCCGTCGTGCCGTTCGGCTAGATTCCCTCGCAAGTCGCAGCCGGCCTTCGAGACGCCGTGCGTTTTCCAAAAGAACAAGACCAAAGGATCCAAGCGAGTTGATGTTCTCTCGCGACGGACATGCATTATCCACGTCGCATGCAGGAACTACGACATCGCGGTTCTCGTCGCAGGGGATGAGGACCACATTCCGCTCTTCGCTGACGCCACCCGAGCCCGCCTGGAATATCTGCTCACGGTGGCGTGTCCGTGCGGAGTGGTGTTTGGGCGGTGGGTGACCTGGCGTTCGTTGATATGAAATCGCCCTTCCGAGGCCCAAGATGTAACCACGCGACGAAGCGTTCCAGGTCGGGATAGGGGAGAGCTAGGCTGGCCCAGAGTCCTTCAGCCGGCTTCCCAGTGCTTCAC
>JAEHDI010000991.1 GCA_016880505.1 Bryobacterales bacterium
GACCCCCAACAGGACGCCTGCCCCCTCCGACGTCCGAAGAGCTTGAACCCACGCTGCGCTCCGTCGACAAACCGTTGACAGATCAATACCTTACAAACTATAGCGAAGCGGATATGCCTTGTCAACCGGAATCTCCGCCCAACAGAGACGCTTGCGAGACTGCAACTCCCGCCTTCTCCGCCCCCGTTTTCGCCAACACGTAGGGTCCTTCGGGAATCACGGCAACCGTTGGCTGTCCGGGTAACCGCCCGACGAGAGCATCCAGCGCGTTGGCGGCCGATTCGTACGCGGTTCCCCACAAGGTCCGATAATATTCCGCCGGCAGGCCCGGCACATAGAACAAAACCCGTACTTTGCGCGTCACCAGTGCAAGTTTCTCCAACTGCCACTGGTCGATTACCACCGGCGCGGCGTCGATCCTATCCAGAAACCCGCGATCGGACGGGAATTCCTTGAGCATCGATCGGAACTCCGGCGCGCCGGCGCCCTCTTCGCAGGCTGCCACGAGCAATATGGAGCCGCCCGGCTTCACGATGTGCGAAGCGGCTGTAATCCCCTTGATGGACTGGTAGAACGTCAGATCGAGCGGATAACCCGCCGCTGTCGTAATCACCGCGTCGACCGGTTCGTCCAGGGTCTCCAGCATCACCCGAGAAACGAATTCCACGCCCCGACGGTGTGCCCGTTCGGGGTGGCCGGCGAATACACCCGCGATCCTGCGGTCTCGCGTCAGGGCGGTATCGGCGATAAACGTGTGCCCGGCCATTCGGGCGATCTCGAGCAGTTCACGGTGCAATGGGTTATCGTCAATCGACCCTTCGGCCGATCGCGGATCCCGCATGAACTTCGGGCTGTGCAGCACCTCGATGGTCTCTTTCGCCGCCAGACCGGGAGCTACGAGCTTCCGGCCGCCCGAGTACCCAAGCATCAGGTGTGGCTCGATGAACCCCAACGAAAGCCGCAGATCGGCCGACACGAACCGTTCATCGATGTAAACGGGCGTACCGGAGGCGGTGGCGCCCAAATAGCGGTGCTCGGCAAGAGCCCGGGCATTGTGATTCCCGACGCGATAAGACTCCGCGATCTCCGGCCCCACGATCTCCCGGATTTCGGCGCCGGTAGCCGGGCGGTGCAGGCCGGTGGCGATAAGAATCGTGATCTGCTTACGCGGGATGCCTGCCCGTTCGAGCCGGCGCAGGAGCGGCGGAAGCACTTGGCGATTCGGCGCCGGCCGCGTGATGTCACAGACGGAGATGGCGGCGCTTCCCTTTCCCTTCGCCATCTCCATGACCGGCGCGCAACTGATGGGCGTGTCCAGCGCCTGATCGATGGCCGCGGCCGCATCCGTCAGCGGTTCCGCGGAACGCGCTTCCAGGATCCGGTACCGGGGACCGTCCGGCAAGTTGAGCTCAAGTCCCGTCCTCCCGAACGCCAGTTCCACCCGCATATGAAAAACCGTAGCACAGGATGGTCCACTGTTGCGGTTATTCGCGCCGAACCCACCGCAGGTTGAAACTTTTTGCCGTCTCGCTGCACCAAAGGAAGAGAGGAGTTGTGGCTATGGAGTTTTGGATTCCGGTGGTCGTCGGCGCGCTGTTTGTCCTCGGCCTGTTTCTCTCCATGATCTCCTCACCGCCACCGATGAGACGCTAGGCGGTCCTGCGAGAATGTTTCACGATTTGATCTATTTGGAATCGGAATTGCAACCGATTTATCGCGTCAGGGAGACGATTTTATGTGGGTCGCTTCCGCAATCACGGCTTTGCTAGTGCTTGGGCTGTTCTTCGCCATGCTCTCATCGAGCCCGAAGAGCCCCCGCTGAGTTTCATTCCGCCCCGCGTCCGCGGAATTCCAACACACATCACCATGTAAAATGGCCTGCATGTTGCGGGTCCGCATTGCCCTGCTCCTCTTGTCTGTCACCGGGGGTGCGCTTGCCCAGGGGCCGCCGTTCGACCTGTTAATCCGGAACGCAAAGATTGTCGATGGCTCAGGAAACCCGTGGTTTTACGGTGACATCGGCATCCGCGCCGGCCGTATCGCCGCTGTCGGCGCCCTCGGTGACGCTCCGGCACGCACCCGCGTGGACGCCCGCCGGATGGTGGCCGCACCCGGCTTCATCGATATCCACACTCATGGGCGCGGCGGCATCTTCGAGTCTCCCACGGCCCCGAACTACATCCGCCAGGGAGTGACGACGCTACTGGAAGGCCAGGATGGCAGTTCTCCCCTTCCCCTCGGTCCGTTTCTCGACAAGCTGTCCGCCACGCCCTTGTCGGTCAACTTCGGGATGTTCACCGGCCAGGGATCGATCCGGCGTGCGGTGGTGGGTCTCGAAAACAGAAGGGCCACCCGGGAAGAAATCCAAAAAATGATAGAACTCGCCGGACAGGCCATGCAGGATGGCGCCTTCGGGCTTTCGACCGGCTTGTTCTACGTCCCGGGCAACTACACGCCGACTGAGGAGATCGTTGAGATTGCCCGTGCTGTCGGAGCACTCGGGGGAATTTACATCTCGCACATCCGCGAGGAGGCCTCCCAGGTGATCCAGAGCGTCCAGGAGGTGATTCGGATTGCCGAGGAAGCGCATCTGCCGGCCCAGGTGACCCACCACAAGATTGTAGGCCGC